>CAIWDQ010000657.1 GCA_903911455.1 uncultured bacterium | reverse complement strand
TTAAGCATATTTATTTGAGTTAACAACTAATTTTAAGAAATACATAATATTTTTGCCTTTTAAAATAGGTGCTTTATTTATCAAATCGACAACTTTGCACTTACTATCAGCTTATGTGTACTTTCTAAGAGCTTTTTTGGACTTACTCACGCCTCAAGTGTATTTACTCGCAGCTTATGTGTACTTACTCACGGCTCAAGTGTATTTACTCACGGCTCAAGTATACTTCCTCTCGGCTTATGTACACTTCCTTTCGGCTCATGTATACTTCCTTTCGGCTCATGTATACTTCCTCTCGACTACTTGGTATTATATCAGAACGTTATGAAGCTTTTTTTGAAGAGATTTCAAATTGAAAATTCGTATTCCGAGTAGGTAAATAATTTTATAAGACTAAAATACAACAGATTAAAATATTCCCAAATTTAGATTTATTTTTTGAAATAATAATTTTAAAGAGATAAAAAAAGGCTGTCTTATCAAAGACAGCCTTCCAAAATATTAATTTTATTTATGAAAACTTCTAGTTATAAACCTGAGCATCCCATCCATTAACAAATAAATATCTACATGAAGATGAATTATCAGGATTTACTTTCCAGATAACAGAGGTTACAAATATATTATTCTTTTTCCATGTAGGATCTATAGTAATATTACATGTATAATCGTAAACAGTACCAGTTGGAGTAGTAGCTGCTTTTGTAATCTTTTCGCCATAAGCATTGCTGGTAGCATTACCAGCTCTAACTACGTTAGAATGAATGTAACCAGCAGTTCCAGAAGTTTGTACATACCCAACAGGAGCTGTAGGGCTACCATCAATACCACTTTCGCATAAGTAAAAACTTACATAATAATCGCCTGTAACTTGTTTAAAGAATTTGACCTTAGCTGTAACCTGCATTAGGTTGCCTACTACTTTAGTTGAGAATTTAACACCAGCTTCAGGTACACGCCTTAATATAGAATCAATAGAAGGCTGTAGGCTATATAAATCAATCTGATGATCACCAATATAAAATGCAGGTATAGCAGACCCTTGTGGAGGATGTACACCATCATACGAAAACAATAAATTACTTTGCATAGCATCAGTAGGTCCATTGCAATGAAATGCCAAAGCAACTATCTTACCAGAATTATTTTTCTTGGCAAGATTAAAATTAGTGTGCCCAATACTTCCACAAGTACTACAGGTTGTTGAAGTTTCTTCTGCCATAATAGCATATTGCTTTTGCAGAGGAGTAAGATCGATAACTGCAGTAGTGTCAGTTTTAGAGCATGACATCAACACAGCAATCATAATAAATAAGCCCAGAGAAAGGAACTTTTTTTTCATTTTGTTTGTCTTTAAATAATTATTATTAATAGTTTTTATTTGAAATTAATTACTACTAAAGACAGCAAAAAGCCTTAAAAGGTTGCCTGAGCCCTTTAAAATAAATGAAAATAATATGTAAAGGTCGGAAGATGAAGCCTACTTCTGCACCAAGAAGATTGTTTCTTCAATAGTTATATCATCATAAGCAAGCAAAGCATACTTAGCGATAGTTTCTTTAGATAAAGTATTAATGTACTCGTCAGCTACCACTGTGAAGCCACCTTTAGCAAGCTGTTCGCCATAATCTAAACCAAACTCACGCAGGTGATCTTTCTGTCCGAAATGTTTTTCACGTTCAGCTGGTGATGTGATGCTCTTATCTTCGTAAGTAACATCTCTTTTAGCGTTAATTGGCGACTGTATTATTCCCCAACCTCCTGGTTTCAACACTCTGTATAATTCAGTTAAAGAAAGATGAACATCATCAACATGCTCCATTATATGATTGCAAAAGATAACATCAAAAGTATTCTCTGGAAAAGGTATCTTCTGAACATCCATCTTAACCTTAGCCAATGGTGATTCCAAATCAGCAGTAATGTAATCCAGGTTCTTAAGCTCATCAAAACGCTTGATAAAACAATACTCAGGAGCCACATGCAACACCTTTAAGTTGTCAGTAAAGAAGTTAGTCTTTTCTTTTAGATAAAGATGCATCAAACGATGACGCTCCAATGCCAGACAGTTAGGGCACAAAGCATTCGGACGAGGAGTAACGTAGCCGTAAGGTAGGAACTCTCTGTAATGATGGCTACAAACGGGACATTCAACCTTGTTGCCGATATAAAACAAACCAAGAATCTTGGTAGCTATATGGCTGAACAGTTGGATGTACTTGCGTGGAATAACGTTTATAAAGAATTTAATGATATGTTTCATAATTGAATGTGATTAGTCAACAAATTTCTTAAACCATACTTCTAAAGCCATGATCTGCCAAAGCGTATTAGCATAAGTCGAACTTCCGTTCAGGTACTTTTTATATTCTTCCTTTATTAGTTTATGATTATAGATGCCTCTACTATTGAAAGCAGGGGAATTTAAAAGGTTTTCCATAAAAGGTTTCATCTCATTGCGCAACCAGAAATGTTCGCCGGGAGCAAGGAAACCAACCTTATCCGTTCGTTCCATTATCTCCTTTGGAACAATATTTTTGAGCGCTTCCCTATGAATATATTTCCCATTATGTTTATTGATTTTATAATGAGAAGGAAGGGTAAACGCAAACTCTACAAGACGATAGTCTAAAAAAGGAACGCGGCTCTCAATAGAATGCGCCATTGAATTGCGATCCTCAAAATGCAAAAGCGTCTGTATAGAAGTAGACATCATCTGATTATAAAGGAAGTTGGAAAGCTTATCCGTATGCAGATCCTTTATATTGTTGAAGATGCTATTATCGTCGAAACTTATCGAAAGTGGATTCACCAACCTGCTCTTAGCCTCCATTTTATACAACTTTGATTCGGACAAGAACAACACTGCAGCAAGCTTCATCAACTTGGCAGCAGTACTTCCCTTAGGGTTATTTTTAAGGTAAGAAGGATACTCCTTAGCAAAGCGCATCAGATTCCCAGACTTCAACAGCTGAGCATAATACCTGTAAAAAGCATGATGATACCCGCCCGTAATCTCGTCACTCCCCTGCCCGTCGAGCAGCACAGTAACGCCGTTTTCTCTGGCGATCTTCATAACATAATTCTGAGCAATAGGACTAGAACCGGGCACAGGGTAATCGTGATGCCAGGTAATGGTTTCCAAGTCATTCATGGCAGTTTCAGCATTAGCCGAAACATAGAAAGCCTTAGCGTTAAAACGATCGGTAACCAACTTAATCCACTTTCGCTCATCGTATGCCGGAGAATATGTATAGTAAGATGAAAAAGTTTTGAACTGCTTATCGGTACAATTAACGGCAGTGGCAACAATGGCAGAAGAATCTAAACCTCCGCTCAAAGCACTACCAACCTCAACATCACTGCGCATCCTCAAATTAACAGCATCAATAAACAAATCCTTATAAGCCTCACAAGCTTCAGCAAAACTAAGCTTAGACTTAGCAAAGGGCTTAGGATACAAATCGTAATACTGATTAATCTCCATCTTATTATCTTTAATAATAAGATAGTGGGAATGCGGAAGGATGTGTATGTTTTTAAAGAAAGTATTGTTGGAATTAATTAGGTAAGAACCCAACTTAAGGCTCTTGTAAATAACCTCTTCGTTCAGGGTTTTATCAATATCATTAACGAGTATCTGCTTAACTTCAGAACCGAAGATAAACTGATTACCATCAAAATAATAATTGAAAGGCTTTATGCCGAACCTATCTCTGGCACAAAACAAAAGCTGCTTTTCAATATCCCAAAGCGCAAAAGACCACATCCCATTAAAACGATTGAGGCAATTAACACCCCATTCCTTGTAAGCCTTAAGTATGACTTCAGTATCGGTCTTTGTGTAGAAAATATGACCAGATTGCTTAAGCTCTTCTCTTAGTTCAATATAATTATAAATCTCACCGTTAAAAGTTATCCATAACGACTTATCCTCGTTACTCATCGGCTGATGCCCTTTAGCACTCAAGTCGATAATCGAAAGGCGACGGAAAGCAAGGCCAATATTAGCCTGAAAATCGTTATCAAGAGGAGCAGTAGTAGCTTGAAGTTCGGGAATAGTATCTTCGCCAAAGCAATGCCTTATTACTTTTCTTTCGGAATTAATAAGTAGAAAGCCTTCATCATCAGGTCCGCGATGCCTGATAATCTTTGCCATCCTATTGAGTTTAGCAACATCAACAGGCTTATGATTCAGATTAAATATACCACCAATGCCACACATAAGATTCTAGGATTCGTAAACAGATTTAGTAATACCTGCAATGTATTTAGGATCATGCCACTTATTGACATAAGCAAGAGAAGCTTCACTCTTTTGTTTCAACAAAGAAGGATTCTGGAGATAAAGTTCAAGTGTATCTTTAATTGTAAAAGGATTCATATTAATTACAGCATCCTTCAAGTCTTTAGCCATTCCATCAGGTAAAAACTTAAGGTCTTCTTCGCGAATGAACACTCCAACAGGTTTACCCATCTTCATCGCTTCAACAGCAAAGCCGCCATACCAGCCAATCAGCACCTGATCAATGATAATATGAGCATTCTTATAAACCTCAAGAGCTTCGTTATGGGGCATCTTCTCTACCATAATCAGATTGATGTTTGTATATTTCTTTTGAAGCTCAGTTACAGCATCAATAATAAACTTTGAACCCTTAGTAACTCTATTAGTAGGCGAATGCACAATATTGATAACATTATCAATAGGCTTGTAGACCCTTTCAATTTCCTCCCATCTTGCAACAGTATAAGGAAGAAAAGTAGCCTTTTCGGGAAGAAAATACAACAGATCAGGGTTAAGAGCAAAGATATGATGCGCATACTTCTCCACAATCTTAATCTTCTGCCTTCTTATCTCATCAATCTTACCACTGTTACAAACACCACTATAGCATTCTTTTTCGTGGCAAGCCGCAAAAGTTACCCTCTTCATAGTCGGATATTTCTGACGAATATCGCAACCATTATAAGTAAATATAATCTTTTTGTCTTTTGGATAAAAAGGAAGCTCAAACAGAGGCATCTTATAGTTTGCAAAATCTATCAAACTAGCTCCGGAATTAAAATGAAAAACATCGTACTTATTCCTTATCTTAAGAAAAGTACTAAATAACTTGATAATGTTATAAGGCAGCTTATACCTTTCTTTTACATCAATATTCAGGCAAATATCCGTAGGGTAATCAAGCCAGTTCTTATCAATAGTAAGCACCTTTGAGTCAAGACCGATAGCTCTTTCACCACAAGCTAAACCCCAGCTATTGCCCCCTGTAGAATATGGTAGATGTAATACTTTCATTTATTTTGTATCAATAGTTAAATCAATACCCTTTGTAAAAGAAGTAAGATCAATATCGAAAAGCTTCTTTAGTTTGTCAATATTCCCAACACAATCAGTTGGAGGAGCGTCTACATACTTATATATAGGCTCTTTCTGAACTCGTTTACTAATAACCTCAGCAATTTCCTTTAAAGAAATAACATCTGGGCCACCAACATTTATAATATGATTGTTCTTTAGCTCCAAAGACTTTACAATTACCTTAACAACGTCCTCAACATAAATAGGATTAACAAGTAAACCTTCTTTCCCTTGAAGAAAGATTTCTTTCCCATTAATAACTGAATCAATGATTCTGGCTACAAACATATCTTTATTCTGTGTCTTTCCATAAATAAAGAAAGGTCTTAATATAATGGAAGTCTCAAAGAAAGAATAATAGTTTTGAAATAAGATCTCACCACACAACTTACTACCCTGATAATATCCTTTTGAAATGTTAGGATTAATCACATCATCCTCTTTATATTCTTTAGCAAGTGGGTCATTATAAACGCCACCAGAAGATGCATATACAAATTTCTTAACCTTAATCTTATTTGCCCATTGTAAGATCTGCGCAAAAGCCGCAACATTTACATCAAAAATATCTTTAGCTTTGTCAGGAAATTCTCTGAAGAAAGGAGATTGTGCAAGAGCAATAACTACATCTATATCATTTGGTAAGTCATCAAAACCATCCTTAGCAATATCCTTCTTAACAAGAACAATATTTTCGGAAGAAAAGAACATTTTCTTATCATCATCAGATGGATCGAATAATGTTAAAGCATATACTTTATCACCTTCAGATGCCAAATAGGAAGCTAAATATTTCCCAAGAAAACCACCTGCTCCTGTTATAACGACCTTTTGCTGAACTTTCCCCATAATTCTTTTAATTGTTGTATGTTTATTACATTAGTTACAAACAATGCAATAATGACTAATGCTAAAAAGATAACTTTGTATAATATAACGTAAAAACTCCATTCCTGTTTATTCAAAAAGTAAAGAAATAATAACGATAATAAAATTGAAAGTAATATTGAAAGCATCTTTTTGTATTCTGTTTTTATCGGATGAATTCTTCTCATCACAAGATAATATCCTCCCGTTAATACTATGTATGATATTAAAGTAGCAAATGCTGAACCTACTGCACCAAACTTTGGGATAAATAAATAGTTTAAACCAAAATTAATTATTGCAGTAAACCATGCAAAGTATGATAAATAATTAGTCTTCTTTTCAAGAGTTATCCCTAATGCAGTTATCTGAGTGGTACAATAAAATACGATCCCCATTGAAACAAATGGCATTATATGCCGCGCTTCATGATAATCTTTTTTTGTTGTTAATAATAATAATTCGTAGCCAAACATACTTATTAATATCCCTAGCATTCCTACAATTAAAAAGAAATAAGTAAATATCCTTCCAATTGTTGCTCTGTAATCAGGGTCTTCATTTATTATTTTTATCACCATTGGCGACCATGCCATCCCAAATGCGGCTCCTACAAAAGATATCACCATTGCAAACTTAAATGAGATGTCGTAAAGCCCAACCTGCACATTATTACTCATAGTAGACAACATCCACCTGTCCATTGACGAAAACAACCAATATGCCAAACCTGCAAATATAAAAGGATATCCAAACTTTAATAAATCCTTTGCATAACCCCAATCAAACTTAAAAGTCAGGTTCTTCTTCACTAAAAATAATGCTAAAGGAGTTGTGAGCATATAGGAAATTAATAAGCCTTGGAAGTAGCCTGTAAGTCCTTTGTGCAAAACGATTGTAAATAATATGCAAAGGAAAGCACTGAAGATATTCTTTACACTTGAAAGCAAAGTATATTTTAAAGGTTCTAACTGTAGTCTAATTGTATCTATCCCGAAAAAGATGATTCTGTCAAAGACTGATGCAATCAAACAAAGCAATACATAAGTCCAGGGGATTTGTGTTTTCTCAAGATAAGATTGCCCAAAAAAATAAGTCAATAATAATACTATTGCTATTAGGAGTATCGACCAAAATGTTTGCACATATAAACCTGTGCTAACTAATGAGGGTCTTTTGTTTTCTGGTATAACTTTATCCCAGTAAAAACGTTGAACAGCATTATTCAAACCAACATTTGCTACGATCCCAATCAAACTGGAATAGGTAATAACTAAAGACATTACACCAAAGTCTGACACTTTTAATATATTTGCATATATTGGGAATACAGCAAAGTTAATGAATTTGAAAATAAAATCGCTTCCACCGTATATGACTATGTCTTTTACAAGTTTCTTAATCATTAATTGCTCTTAAATGTGTCAGGTAATTTATTCTCAAATAGAGGATGTTCTACAATTGGAAGCGAATTATTATATGAATTAGGGAACAAAGGATGAAAGAAATTCATTAATTCAATATCTTTTTTATTCCATATCTTTTCATAAATAGCAGAAAACATTGCTTGAGCAGTTTTATTGGAATGATATTTTTCAACATACTTATTACCCGCTTCTCCCAAAGCTTTTCTCAAAGTAGGATAAGTGATCAATGCTCTTAAATTCTCTTTTACATTTTCAGGTGTTGAAGATAATATCGGACATTCATTCAAGTATGAGAAACGTCTGAAAGCTCTCGTATAATCTTCTTCCGATAGATTCGACATCACAGGCAATCCTGACGACATTCCTTCTATTGCACTCATTCCGAAGCCCAATATTAATTGTTCAACCAATATATCAGCTTCTTCCTGCAATATTCTTCTCACTTCTTCATTCTGCACTTTCTCTAACAAAACCAATTCAACTTTTAAGCCTTCTGCTTTTAATTCTTTAATGGCATTTACAATATATTCTGTCCCTTTTACACCTCTGTGATTAGGTGTGTGTACTACTTTTACAGTCCCATTAGCCCCATCATTTGCATAATCTCTTTTTACCTGAGGCCATTGTTCAGTATTAATAACTACCATATTATATGGGAATATATCCCATCTTCCCAAACCATCAATTTGAAATCCATTTATAATAAAATCGGCATTCTTAATCCAGTATTTTACTTTCTTTTCAATCTTAGTTTCAACCTTAGCTAATATTGGATAATTCACCAATAGCCCATGTCTCCAGCTTATACTGTTCACTTTCGACAAGCGATAAAAATCACCACCATAAGCTGTTACTATCACTTTACATCCTGCCAATTTAAGCAAACCGGATTCAAAAAACATTAAAGGAGTATCTTTTAAAAAGCCACTGGTAAAATGATAATGAAAAATATCAAAGTTATTTATAGCATAAATAAACGAAATATATGGAGCAATCATATAATTATTAACCTTTCTTAAAACAGTATTCTTTAAAAAAGGAAGAAAATTATAGGTGTATTTATCATAGTCAGATTCTTTATGAATAGAGGCATAATAACCTTCCATTAATGTTTCGGATTTAAAACCTTTTTTATTTAAAGCATCCGACCAGTATTTATTACTTATCAAAGGCTCTGGTCCCCAGATAAGGTTGGGTGTTTCTCTTTTAGGTTTTAATACTTTTAGAAATACAATAATGAAGTATGCAGCAAAGAAAAATGGAGAAATTATTATGAAAAAAATAAAAAAGAATAGTTTCTTTAGCATGCTTACAATTGTATTGATAAATATTATTCTAAAACCTGATGTATTATTCTATTAATTTTGCCGGACTACCTGCAATCTTTGATCCTTCAGGAAACGATTTGTTCACGAAACTATTAGCTCCAACAATGGTTCCTTTTCCAATTTTAACTCCTTTTGATATAACGGTATTCGGACCAATATAGCAGTTGTCTCCAATTATTGTTTTGTCATATTCATAAGGTTCTTTTCCTCCGGAAACTGCCCATCTTACAGTGTCGTGCGAATATATTTGCACTCCTGTTGAGATAGAACAATTGCTTCCGATTTCTAACCCTCCCGATCCATCTAATATTGTAAATGGTCCTACCCAGGTTTTTTCACCAATCTTTACATCACCTAATACAAGACAACTGTCATAAATGCTGGTGCCTTCGCCGAAGCCAAGGAATTTTGCCTTTTCCCATCTGTCGGATAACAAATCGCCAATAGGTAAAACCCTATTATATTTATCCTTTAGGATTTTCCTTTTCTTTTTTAACAAACTATTGATTAATGAATCTAAAAGTTTCATTTTTTCTTTGCAATAATTGTAATTCCTGCCTCTTGAATGTTTTGATGTTCTATTTCCAATCCTGCTTCAACACACCATTGATTAACCTGTTCTGGCGTTTGACGCTGACAGTTTAGTGGACGAAACCAATCAAAATTCAAATGATTCATCTCATCAATATTGTATTCTGGTTTGTAAAATGCTTTGCAAATATTCCAATAAAAGAATCTCTGCAAATCAAGTTTACCTTTTTTAATACCTAATAAATCAATATCCTCTTCTACATCTATCTCGATATTCAATTCACCTAAAGCTTTCCCTAATTTTGTTAACGGAATTAATTTATCCCAGGCTTCCTGATTGCCATATTGCAACAATTGTTCTCTGATATAATCATCAGTAAATTCTCTGATAACACTTTTCTTTAAATAAACATAAAACATAAATGAACCATCTTTCTTTAATTTTTTAGAAAGATATTTAATAGCGTTTTCGGTACTATCAGTATGGTGCAATACACCTTCAGAAAAAATAATATCTATACTTCCATCAGGAATAAAATCCAGATCCATCAAACTTGCTTTAATAAAATCAGCTTTTATACCTAATTCAGCAAATCTTGCTCTGCCTTCATTAACAGCATCCGAAATATCAACACCTAAATAATCGTGTTTCTTCAATTCATCACCAAACAAAAGCAATGCAGAATAGCCTGAACCACTTCCGGCATCAAGTATTATTTTACGTTCGCCATCTTTGTTCAAAAACTCATTCATCTTATCATAACTATTCTCGAAATATCTTTCGATTAACCATGCTGCACCTGCTTTTTTAACAGCTTCTGATTCGTAAGTATCTCTTTTAGCCCATTTAAAACCAAATATATCTTGGGTTTGAGCCTGCTCATAAGAATATTGTTTATCCAATTTCTCTAATTCTGTTAATGATAATCCTAAACGCTCTATTGCTGACATTAATACTGTGTTTTAATTATTAATATTTCTAACATAACTTAAATCAATCTGACTAAAAATTTTGTTTTTAATCGTTCATGTTTTAAGTTGCAAAGTTACTATTTTTTTGGATTTATTTATAAAGAAGATGATAAACTCTATAAGAATATGCTTTTTAGTTTAAATTAAGTCTATAATATGAAATTAAACCAAATCTCTTATACTTGATAAACTATCTAAAGAAGCTTTTGAAATTCGACATTTATTTTAATATTGCTTCTGTTGTATTTGGTGGGGATAAGCAAAGAAAAAGAGCTATTATGATATTTTGACATGTGTATTTAATATTTCAACTAATATATAGAAAAAACTCAACCAAGAAAGATTGAGTTTTAATACACCTCTGTTAAGTTTAGTGACCGATGCAATTAGGGCCACCGAGCGAAGTCGAGCTGGGGTTACAGCATATATTTTTTATCATACCAAAGAGAAAAAAAGAATATTAGTGAAAAAAAATATTTTCACATACATTGGATGAGTGTGTGTGTTTCTAAAATTATTTATGCCTTCGCTGAATGAGTGTGTGTGTTCCTAAAATTATTTATGCCTTCGCTGGATGAATGTGTGTGTTTCTAAAATTATTTATGCCTTCGCTGGATGAGTGTGTGTGTTTCTAAAATTATTTATGCCTTCGCTGAATGAGTGTGTGTGTTCCAAAAATTATTTATGCCTTCGCTGGACGAGTGTGTGTGTTTCTAAAATTATTTATGCCTTCGCTGAATGAATGTTGACGCTTTTTAAGTTTAATTTATATAAATTTACATAATTATTAAAAAGATAATTTATGTAGAATGTGTAGTATTAGACTGTTGTAAGATGCTGGGATTTAATTGAAAATTAATATTACAATATGTTGCATTTTTATTGTTTTAAATTAGCAGGAGAATTAAATTTAAGTTAATTTTGCAAAGTCAGATTTAGATTATGGCTTAATTAAAAAAATAAATTTTGAATAAAATAATTGTTTTCAGACATTGGTTACATATCACCCTCTTCATGCACATCGTTAATAAATATTAACCCACTTTTGCTATGCATCTTTCTAAGATGTTCGCTTATTAAATAGCAAAACCTCCGGTATTATCTTTTTTTACACAATTATTTTTTATTCCCCTTTACAGGGATTAATATTTCTAAACATATCATTACATGAACATTTATATTCCTACTGCACAAGAAAGCAGAAAAAATTCAAAAATACAGAATTCAAATTTAAATTATAGAAAATTTGCATTAGACAGAAAATTAGAATATGGTGTATTCCATTACAATAGTTTTGGCGACGGTCCTTACACTCCCGAAGAAATAATAATGCGTGCTCGCGTTTCCAGCAAAATAACTGACCTGAGAACTGCAATGGCAACCAGAGATGCGGATTTAGGGCAGATAACAGTTGATGCTGCCAAGTATGAAGAAAAAATGTTGGAATTGCCTATTTTAAGAGAAGCAATTAAACCTTTGATAAGAGCTGGCTACCCGGGTGATGACACCATTTTAGATTATTTATATGCTACCGGACCTGCTTTTGATAGAGGTACACAAGAAACAATACAAACTATTTGCGAAGGTTGGTTGATAAGAATAGCCTCAAAACCATTAGTCCCTACGGTTTTAACTTTAGTAACAACATGGGTTGGCGAATTGTCAGCCATACTAACTAAAAAAGAACATAAAAAAGACAATGTAACCGACGACAGAGACAATATTAGTGAATTAGTTGATGAATTATTTGATGCTTTGCGCAAAAATTATGGTGAATTATATACACAGCATTCAGCTGATATTCGCCCATTGCTACGTAGCTATGATCCTACTCTTTTAAAACCTAATTCAAAAGACCTCACAAAATTAACTGCCAAAGAAAGAGATTTAGTAATGGACGCTGACCAGATAGCAACATCTGATTATCCAGGTTTAGTTCCTAAAAATTATTTAGTTGTTGATAATACAATGAATACTTGTGATGCAATTATTTTTGTGTCAATCACAACACCAACAGGAGTCCCTGAATTTGCATTTGTTGCACCCAAAGGTATAATTTCAAAATGTAATATTCCGGATATAGGTCCGAGATATCCTAAAAAGATAAATGGCAAACTAAGCGACCCTCTAGCCACCGGTACCATAAGAATTACGGTAAAGAAAAGAAGATAAATTCAATTAAGAATTAATCCCGTACATGCGGGAAAGAATTAATAATTGAAAGGCATTCTAAAACATAAAAAAGCTCTCATCAACTAAATGGTGAGAGCTTTTTTATAAATGTTCTGATAAAACTTTAAGTTTTCTTTGCGATTAGCAGAAACAAAGGATATGTCTTCATTTGTCCTTCGTATTCTTTTTCTATCTGATAAAAAATCTTATAATTTTCAACTGCAAAACCATTAGCCGAAAGCAAAGCACTTAATTCTTCTTTATCAAAACCATTATGTCCATCAAAACTTGCATCATGAGAATGAAAAGAACCATCCTCAGTCACCAGATCTCCAATACTTAAATGGCCTTCATCTTTTAGGATTGCTTTAAAACTTGTAAATATTTTACTAAGATCTTTTACATGATGCAAAGCCATAAAAGTAAAGATATGATCAACTTTATCAATCTGCGGATTATTCGCCGGCATATCAATAAGCATAGGATGTAGATTTGTAATATTCTCGTTGGCTATCTTATCCTTCAATACATTAACCATCCCTATAGAACTATCTGCCAATGTTATTTGTTTGAACGAATCTTTTAGATGATAGCTCAACAAACCTGTACCACTACCAAATTCAAAAGCAGTCATTTTATCTTTATCAAACTTAAAATATTCTTTAAGTTCTGAAGCTAAAACATTAGCTCTTTCAATCATCTTAGGATTAACATCCCAATCTTTAGCTACTTCATCAAAATTCATAACTTACAAACTTTCTATTACTTTCTTTAATTTAGCACTAACCTGCGAAGCTATTGCGTCAAGCTTATCTTCACCTACAACCTGCATTGACGAAGAAGGATCAATTGCCGAAACCTCAACCAATTCAGGATTAATTTCCGAAACAATTACATTGCAAGGCAACATCACTCCAATTTTCTCTTCAATACTTAAAGCCTGATATGCAAAATTAGGATTACAAGCACCTAATATTCTATAATTCTTGAAGTCTACATCAAGCTTGTTTTTAAATGTTTCGGTAACATTAATCTCTGTAATGATACCGAAACCTTCTTTCTTTAACTCATCAGTAACTCGTATAATTGCATTCTCAAAAGAATCCTTTATCTGAGTTGTAAAATAATAGTTCATGTAATTTATTTAATGTTTATTTACTACTCTTATCTGTTTTAAAACCAAATAAAGTATAAAGTGGGCAGAAACTGATAAGACTTGTAAGTACAAATACTCCGGCCAATACCAATAAAATGATACCTAAGATACCTGTAATTACTCCTGTAAAAAACAAAATTGCTACTACGGCAGCAACCAGTATCCTGATAGCTTTGTCAATGATTCCCATGTTCTTTTTCATACTATTTATTATTTATTAAATTTAATTGTTGTTAACTAAAAACAAACTATTTATAATTAAGTTTGTAGCTTTAATATTCTTAATTCTTAATTGTCCCTTTAGCAGTTCCCACAAGGTCTGTTAGTAATAAACAAACCAAACAAACCACCCATCAAAACACTTGAGTAAGGGTTGGAAGCAATGCCACATGTACCCGAAGCACATCCTACATTATAATAATATATAAAACCTCCAATGCCTCCTAAAATAATCCCTGTAACAGGCTTCCAAAAGTACCAGCTTTTAATTAATGCCTTAAATCCTTTAGGTTTTTCTTTTCTTTCGCATGAATCTGCCATATTGTTTTTATTTATTTTGCAAAGATAAATTAATTAAATAATAAAACGCTTAAATATCACTTTTGTTTTTGTTAAAAATTAATAAACAAAAGAAATGGTATGATTATCAATATGAAAAATAATTAGAGAAATAATGTAGCTACATCATTTTTTGTCTTTAGTAGCAATCTCAAATTTCACAATAAGTGTCTCCCCTTTATCATCAACCAAAGTTAGTTTATGATTTCCTTTATCGGGACTTATTGCCATCTGATGGTATTGTATTGTGGTGCCTACAAACTTATCATCAATATGCCAGTAAATAACTGCCTGTGGATTTCGGTGAGCAACTTTAAAGATAGCACTTCCGGGCTTCCCATCAAGGTCAACAGGAATATATATTCTACTGTTATGCAAAGGATAAATCATTTCCATTGATCGGGTTTCATTTGCAGGCATGCAATCTTTACGGAAAGGAGGAAGCGTCTTGTAAAAAGGATTCCTTGCCTTGAAATACCATTCCATAACGGGAGGCAATATAAACCATGCTTTGTGCACCATATTATCAGGAGATTCGCAATTGGAATTAACCTGCCAGGTCTCAGTCTTATCAAGATGCACCATCTGGTGATAAGGACAAACCGCAGACTTCAATCCCTTCTTTTGTATCCAGACTGTATCAACCATATCGCATAAAGAAGAAGCTCTGAAGCCACTATAATGACAAACCGGTATCTCTACCATTTCGTCTTCAGGCATCTTAAACCAACCCTGAGGTTGCAAAACTTTAAAGATGTCAAACAACACAGGTGCAGCACTACCAATCCCCGAAAGAGCAGGACGACCTTCACCGGATGCATTGCCAACCCAAACAGCTACCACATAATCAGGCGTAACACCAATTGACCAAGCATCACGACCCCCAAAACTAGTACCCGTTTTCCATGCTATCTTTGATGAAGAAGAAAACTGTTGCCACTGCTGTTCCTCATCAGGACGCGAGACTTCTACCATTGCCTCAAAAGTAAGCCAGATAGAAGCAGCATCCATCCACGAAGTCTTATCAACAGGATTAGCTTTCTTTGCTGGTTTATCATTAAATAAATACATTGGAGGATGAAAATCTCCCTTGTCATACTTGCCATTATATTCATAATAATGATTAAGCGTTCGCCCCATAGAAGCATATATTCCGGCCAGATCCCAGAGCTTAGCCTCAGCTCCTCCAAGAATCAACGACAAACCATAATGCACGGATGATTTACTTAGCGTAGTCATACCTATTTTCTTCAACTGATTGTAGAATTGTTCGGTGCCATAGCTTTGAAGCATCTTCACGGCAGGTATGTTTAGCGAGCGCGAAAGTGCCCTCTTTGCAGGAACAGCACCATCATAAGTAAGACTATAATTTTCGGGAACAAAACCACCTATCTGCATAGGAACATCAGGGACAAGCGAAGTAGGTATCAACAAGCCATCATTAAGCATGGATGCGAATAAATAAGGCTTAAGAATACTACCCGTACTTCGCGGAGCAGTAATAACATCCACATCATTCCCATGATCCGTTTTATCAATTGCAGAAGCATTGCCAACATAAGCAAGCACATTTCCAGTACTTACTTCAAGCACCAAAGCAGCCACATTATGAACCTCATTAGCCTTTAATTCTCTGTTGTGAACAGATACAATTTCATTAACCTTAACTTGCAACTCATCATCAAGAGTTGTATGTATATTCTGACCACCTTTACCTTCGGCAATGGCTCTTTCTAATAGATGAGGAGCAGTCTGTGGCAGAGGATAAGGTTTTAGAGGCAAAGGCTCATTCTTTGATAATTCACAAGTCATCTTTTCTATAACACCATGTCGGTAAAGCTTATCTAAGAGTTGATTTCGCTTTCGCAGAAGCTTATTATGATTTTTCCCGGGATAAATCAAAGCAGGACTGTTAGGCAAAACTGCAAGCGTAGATATCTCAGCCCACGAAAGATTGTCGGCACTTACTCCGAAATATCTCCATGCAGCAGCATCCAATCCAACGACATTACTGCCAAAAGGAGCATGAGAAGCATACAATTCTAGGATCTCACTCTTGGTATAAGTAAGTTCCATCCTCAATGCCATTACTAATTCTATAAACTTCTCAACGAAGGTACGCTCTTTATTCTTCCTCACTAGACGAATTACTTGCATTGTGATAGTACTACCACCACTTACAATCTTCTTCTTTTTAAAGTTTAGATAAACGGCTCTCCCCATTGAGTAGGGATTAAAGCCAGGATGATAGTTGAAATACCTGTCCTCGAAATGCACGATGGCTTTCTTAAACTTATCAGGAACTTTGTTTGATTGAGGAAACCTCCATTGACCATCTCCAGATATTTTAGCCCCTAACAAATGATAATCTTTATCAAGTAAAACTGTTGAATCAGGATCGCTGAACAAAGGCCTGGGAAGCGAGAACCAGAAGAGCAGAAAGATCAATAAGAAGAAAGCAAGCCAGATGTGTTTCTTTTTTACTCTCCCCGAAATGGTTTTAAACCATTTCGGGGGAATAAAATTTATAGAGTTCTTTATTTGCTTGAAGAAACCACTTCTACCCATGTTCCTGGTATTCTTGCATTGATGGTATTATCATACATTGCCTCACAATAAACAGTAGGTAAATAGAATTTACCGAGGTAACTTGAGTTGAGCATTATCTTAAATGTTTTTGACTGATGTGGATCCAGATCAAAGTAAGTAAACACCCTGTCGTCTCTTACATCCTGATATGTGAAGATATTAACCGGTTTAGAAGCTCTTCGCCTTCTGCCATAGTTATCTTCTTCCTCATCACCTTCTTCCTTTGACTTGGCTTCGGTACTTACCTTAGCAAAATCACTCATGCGGGTATTGAATATCTCCCACCCTGAAGGGAATATCTGCGTTAATGCCATCTCCTTATATATACCTCTCATACCAGGATTCTCAACAGTAACTTCTACCATGAAGTTTGTACCCTGTTCTAATTTCTTAGGATCTATTTTAGCTCCAGCCATTGATTTATAATCAATACTCATACGAAGGTTATACTGTGATGCTGTTTTATCTCCTGCCAAAGGTATTCCACTTGTAATCACCCTCACGTAAAGTAAATTCTTACCATTATTTATGATCTGAACATTGCCTTTAGTAACATTAGCTTTAATACCAAGATCAGCTTTAGCAATAGACTTAGTACTTTGCAGAGGAACCAACTGTCCATTGTCAATCTTATAAGAAATATTAATACCCTTACCGGATGTATTTCCTATATATTTACTCACAGCCAGCAAACAATAAGCTGTAGTCTGCGTACTCATCCATTCTTCTTTACACATCTGAGCTGATAGTTCATTAATCAAAGGAGCAGCATTTGTGCGCATATTCATCTGGCAGAAAGTTTCAATGATCATCGCTTTATCCCTCACATCCGAACCATAGGTATACCACATTTCACGATAAGGTTTAATATAAGTAGGCAAATTAGTAATTAACTTCTTTGCAATCTCAGGCTTACCTGCCAATTGATAAGCAGCAGCTAACCTCCATCTTGCGGCAAGAGAAAGTCCATTGTATTCAAATAACTTGTTCATCGCACCCATCTCAGGAGCTTTAGCAAGAGCCAGAGTATATAAACGATAGGCTTGTATCAAATCATTATTATAGTAAGATGAGTTGTAAGTCCATGAAATAGCTTTTTGTTTCTGGAACTTCTTCCAGTTAGTCATAAAGCCAACAGGCAAAGCATAACCTTTCATTTCAGCTTCAAGCATAAAATGCCCTGCATAATTACTTCCCCAATCATCAGAATACTGTTCACCGGGCCAGTAACTCAAACCTCCATTAGATGTCTGGAATGATTTTAAACGTTGAATGGCAGCAGTTATGTTCTGATTTATTTTAGCTTTATAACTTTGTGATAAATCAATAATATCACTTAAATATAACTGTGGAAATACCGAAGAAGTAGTCTGCTCAATACAACCATGAGGATAATCTATCAGATAACTAAGCCTCTTTTCTAAGTTTAATGAAGGGATTGATGATATTTCAATGACACCTTTATTAGTACCCGACATACCTGTTAATTTATAAGTAGCATTATAAGTCTTACCAGGTTGAACGGTTGATTCTATTACATCAGTCATTCTTGGGTTAGGATTACGGATGTCTATCTCCAGATCATGAACGGCAGTAAGAGTTCCACTAGTAGCAATGATCTTTATCTTACCGACTCCCATTACATCTTTTACCTTTAATTCAAAGTTAACTATGTCATCACCGGGACGATTGAAGGTTAGTTTCTGAGTAGTATTACCCGAAACTGTAAGCATGTTATCTGCAACTATCTTAACACTTACATTCTTCACAAATTTCTCCATCGCAAACACACTTACAGGCAGTTTAACGGTTTCTCCGGGGCCTACAACTCTAGGCAATGTCCCTAATACCATTAAAGGTTTCCTTACAGCAACAGCTTTCTCAGCACAACCATATTTCCCCTGATCTCCTGCTACAACCATTACCCTTACAGAGCCTATATACTGTGGCATCATGAAGGTATGTGTTTTCGTTTCGCCACCTTTCAAATTAAATGGTCCGAGGAACTTAACCATAGGTTTAAAACGATTGGCTTTAAGACTACCTTTAAGCTTTCCATCACCATCACCACCTATACTTAATATACGCGATAACTCACTTGAATAAGCACCCATCACTATATCAAAAAGATCCCAGGTCTTTACACCCAGAGCTTCCCTTGCATAGAAAGACAACCAAGGATCAGGAGTTTTAAATCTTGTTAAGTCAAGCAAACCTTCATCAACAATAGCAAGAGTATAGGTCATTGGCCTTCCTTTTTCCTCTTTTACAGTGATGCTTGCCAGCTTCTCAGGCTCCAACACATCTTTCATAATTATCTTAGGCTTAAGATGAGTATTAGGGTCTTCCACCATAATCGGGATTACTCCATAAAGCCGGATTGGTAAATCATTTACTGCTTGCGAATGCGGTTGTATCAGCGTGCAATAAGCATAACAGTTTGGAGCCATGTCGGCAGTAATATCAAATGTAAATTCAGTTTTAGTTGCAGTAGTAGGTATCCAGATTGATTTTAAAACTTTAGTTCCTGTTTCAAGTGTTAATAAAATCCTTCCACCTGCTGATGTAGGAACAGTAACTTTAGCCTTTTCACCTACATTATATTTCTCTTTATCGGCACTAAAAGTAAGCATTGCAGCAGAAGATTTATCTCCATTAGAATTTCGGTAATAACCATACCAGTCAACATAAATAATCTTACCTGAAGCATGTCCTGATTTCTCATCAATGACTTTAATTAAATAACGTCCCCAATTATCATGATTAGCAGTAAAGTTATAGGTCCCTCTTCCTCCCGTAGTTCTTACTGTCATTGAATCTACAATCTGATGATATGATGTAGATATAAAGTCAGCTTGAGAACCCGACTCTGAATTATCCCACCACCAGTTCCAATTCAATTTATAAACATATACTTTAAGAGTACTATTAGGAACAATGTTTCCATTATAATCAAGATTTATCAAACTTACAGTATACTTTTTATCAGTATATAACATACGGTCATTCTTGTTCATCTGAGGAATTGCAAGCCCTACGTATGTCTTGAAAGGAAAATAAGGAATAGTAAAACGATCAACACTAAAATCACCACCATTCTCATAAACTGTAGTTTCAAAGTTTGCTTTAAGGATACCGGGAGCAGCATGCGTAATGTTGATATTAGGCGTAATAACAGCCTTGCCATTTTCATCTACTTTGCCATTAAATATATTAATAACTTCAGGTGAGAAACCTGTCGTAGGATTATCAAAAGTATAGCCGGGATACTTTTTAAATTCAGTAACCGACTTCATTAAAGTAAGATTAACTGTTGCTTTAAGATTTTTAGCAATAGCGCCTGTTAGCCAGCTTACATCAAGACTCCCTTTTGTGCCTTCATCTTTAACTATATATTCATGCCCAAAACCAATCTTGATCTTTAAACGGTTTGGCTTCACTGTTTCTATCTTAATATTCTTTTCAAACTCAACACCTCCAACTCTTACTTTAGCCTTCCAGTTTCCTGTTGGAGCAGCCCTGTCGGTACAAGTTCTGAAATCATAGAAACCATTAACAGATGTTGTTCTAACAATCCTCTTTACTATTTGCCCGTTAGGATTTGTCAGATCAAAAGTAACAGGATGATTATCGGGGAGCATCTTTTCTTTATCTTCTAAAATAAAGGTAAGATAAAGAGAATCACCGGGACGCCAGACTCCTCTTTCACCATAAATAAAACCTTTAATACCTTTCTGAATCTTATCACCACTTACATCAAACATACTTAACGAAAGTGCAGAACCTTCAATAAGTTTAAGGTAGCCACGCTGCTTATCTTTCTTGGCAACAACTACAAAAGGACGTCTTTTAAGCTTTACTTCGGCTTTACCTTCATCATTGGTAACTGCACTTTGAATTAATTGTTGCTGGAAATCATAAAACTCCAGTGTTACACTTTCCTGAGGTTTGGTAGTAACGATATCTGTTACGTAAACATAATAATTTCCCATTGAACCTGCCTTTGCTACGATACCAAGATCTGATGCTAAAACATTACGGGTTACATGCTTATTGTTGTAATATGTGCGGCTGCAAGGATCATCCCTACGACTCCAGTCATAATCATAATAGCCTTCTTCATCATAATAAGAATCATAATAATTGTTTTCGTAATACCAGCCATCTTCTTCCTTTTCGTTGGCATCATTCCAGGTTGTATATTCATTTTCGTTTTCGCTCATACCTGTTGAGTCAGAGCAATTATAAGTTGAATAATCTTTCTTAAAACTTAATTTAACCTGATAAATAGCTCCAGGTTCTGCTTTGATAAGATCAGAGAGATCAAGAGAAAACCTGTTCCATTTATTATAATCAGCAACCTTAGTAAGCGACACAGTCTTCTTTAACACAGTACGCCCAACTCTTGCAAGCTCTGACGAACCTGCCAGATCATTAACCTGTAGGAATTGAAGGATATTATTTTCGTATATCTTTATAACTTTTACATCAACAGCCTTCAGATTAACAGCTTCAAAAGGCAGAAGCATTCCATTTGAAGTAGGCATTATAACCCCATTACCAAGAAACCTGACATTAGGCTTTACTTCTTCCATCTCTACAGCTTCCGAAACACCTGTACCTAATACCTGTCCCGCATCATTTCTTATTCCCGGATCTATTTCAAGTGTTGTATTTCCTGCTCTTTTGTTAGCCGGATATATTTTCAGTTCATTATCCTCAATTGCATAACGAACATCCATATTCTTAGCATATTTAATAAGTCCTTCAAGGTTTTGATTTTCCTGTAAAGGATCAGAGAAGAATGCAGCAATATATTGTTCATTATCATTTACAACTCTTACATACATAAGCTTAAAAGTACCCAACGAAGGTATCTCTACATCTTTTTTACCACTTTTATTTACATCAATAGCTTTGCCATCATAATATAAGGATACATAACTTGTGGTATTACTCCTTTTAACCGAATCAATCAAATAATAATGCACACGATTCTTGGCATCATGAGTCCAGGTAATATGAAGTTTGTTGCCATTCTGTTCGGCAGTAAGCAGTTTCTCTACATCTTTTTCTTCGGCTACATCAGCAGTTAAAATGCTGCCATATAATTTCTCTTTGGTGCGATCATTTTTATTATATGCTTTATGATTATCAACTTTCAATTCAAAATCCTGTTGCATTGTCTGAAACTGAAACTCCATCACCGCAAGGGAATCGGGCACTTTCATCAGTTTAGACAGATAAAACTTAACATTATAAAACTCTTTTGGAGGCAGAGGATTATCCGGTTTAAATTCAATGGTTCGGCTATCAATCCAATAAGCTTTTCCTTTTATGTTTGGATCAAAATCAAATAATTTCTTATCAATAGCTGTATTAAAAAGAACTGAATCGGCAAAATCCTGATTCAAGCGCACTTTAATGCCTGTGTGGGTAGATACAACGCCCGAAGTAAACGCCTGAACATACTCTTTAAAGGCAGGATTGACTCTAATGAAATGATGTTTACGTCCGGTAACAGCAAAAATTATCAGAACTGATAATAAAAGGCCGCCAACAATAGCGCTGGCAATAATTGTTTTGTTTTTCATTTTTGTGATTTGATTTTTTGATTGTTAATGCAACATATTAATTGAAATTATCTGTTAAAGAAAAATTAATTTTCAACAAAAGTAACGTATATTTTAACATTTATTATAGCGAAGTTAAAATATTTTAATTTTATTTTGTTAAAATAATTTCTTTGTTTATAAAAGCCTTAGATAAAGACAATTAATTATTGATAAAATATAAAAGAATTAATGCCTGCATGCCGATAGTCAGGCATAATGAAAGAAAGCCAATAATTAAATATTACAACACCGATAATTGTATCAACTAAATTAGAATTATTTTACAAATGAATTCACAAAACACATTAAAACAAGACTTAGCAATCAAAGAAATTATGATAATTATTTATCGGACACTTTTATAATGTAGAGAAATGGGCAAAGATATTTGTTGAATGCCATTGTGTCTATCAGAAATGGACTAAGATATTTGTCGAAGCCCTTTTCTCTGACAGAAATGGGCAAAGATATTTGCCGAATGCCATTGTGTCTATCAGAAATGGACTAAGATAAATGTCGAAGCCCTTTTCTCCGACAGAAATGGGCAAAGATATATGTCGAATGCCAATGTGTCTATCAAAAAAGGGTATAAATAAATGTCGATGCCCTTTTCTCTATCAGAAATGGGTATAAATAAATGTCGAAGCCCTTTTCTCTGACAGAAAAGGGCTTCGACATTTATATTAAGCTCTAATTTATAGCTGTTTAGTTATTTTGATGATAATTTAGCTTCTTTTTATGAATTTAAAAGGATGAATAAGTTTACCTAGTAAATATTATTAAATAATAGATTGTTTAAATTTATCTAAAAGACATTCTTAATCTCTTAGTCTCTCCTTCTATAGGAAGAGATTTTGTGATATTGTGATTTGGCGATTTAATAAATTAATAGGCAATAGGCAATAAAAAAAGCTTTCATCATTAATTTGATGGAAGCTTTTTTATTTTATTATAGAATGAGATTGCTTCGTCGTACCTCCTCGCAATGACGGAGTTAATTTGTCTTCTATTCTTAATTCTTAATTTTTAATTCTTAATTCTCTTATAACTTTAGGCATTTTCAATCCCTTAGTCCCAATTACTCTAGTTAAACTTATAAGAAAATCCAAATCCAAAATAATAAGGATAACCTGCAGAGAGATGTAAAGCAAAATTGTCGGTAAAGAAATAACGAACACCTACTTCGGCATTAAATCCAAAACCTGTTTTATGAGTAGCTGTTTCTAAAGGAGGTAAGCTATCATTACTCCAAACAAAATAACCTAAGCCAAGTTTACCATAAGGATCAAATTTTGACTGAGGAGAAAGGTGATAACTACCGGTAAGAAGGAAACCTTTTAAAGTGTAAATAGTAAAACGAGGTTCGTGTGTAGTGTATCCCAAATCAATACCCAGTCCGATATTTGATGTAACACCATACTCACCATTCACTCTAACTAAAGTTCCATACGATTGTCCAACTGTTGCTCCGGCAGTAATTACTCCCTGATCAAAACCTTGAGCTTTAGTTTTAATATTTCCTAAAATTATTAATACAAATACTATAAGTATTACTTTTTTCATGTTCATATTATTATTTATTGTTTGATTTATAATGCCTTTTCTAGTTGATTTAATATTTTACAATATTACAAAAAATTTACTTACAAATTACATTTTCTTAAAACAAAAATAGTGCCTTAAGTACTTACCTTGCTTACCGGCAGGCAGGGAATGCCTTAAGTTAACTTATTTTAACCAACTATAGATATATAAATGTTGATTAAATAATATCTTTAATTTGAGAATTTGTTAAAATCCTATTCAAGTTTTCGATGTCTCCTTCTTAATAACTTTAAGTACTCAAGGCACTCCAAGTACTCAAGGTACTTCTTATTTCCTCATCAAAGCTGCATAATACTTATAAAACAAAGGTATCGTTTCGATGCCTTTAAAGAAATTAAATAAAGGGAAGCTTTCGTTAGGCGAATGTATAGCATCCGACTCTAAACCAAAACCCATTAAGATAGATTTTACACCTAGTATCTTTTCAAAATCAGCAATCACAGGAATACTTCCTCCACTGCGGGTAGGAACAGGTCTCTTGCCAAAAGTATCAGAATAAGCCATCTCAGCAGCCTTATATGCAGGCATATCTAATGGCGAAACATAAGCCTGACCACCATGCAAAGCAGTAACTTTTACTTTAACATTATCAGGAGCGATAGTTTCAAAATGTTTTTTAAAGAGCTCACTTATCTTTTCATTGTCTTGATTAGGCACCAATCGCATTGATATCTTAGCATAAGCTTTTGATGGAAGAACTGTCTTAGCACCTTCACCTGTATAGCCACTCCACATACCATTAACATCCAGAGTTGGTCTGATACCTGTACGTTCATTAGTTGTATATCCTTTCTCTCCCCATACTTCTTTTAAATCCAATACATTTTTATATTCTTCAAGATTAAACGGAGCCTTTGCCATCTCTGCTCTTTCATGTTCATTAATAACTATAACATCATTATAAAAACCAGGAATAGTAATATGATTGTTTTCGTCGTGTAAAGAAGCAATCATCTTTGCTAAAATATTAGCAGGGTTAGCTACAGCACCACCAAAAATACCTGAATGAAGATCTCTGTTAGGTCCTTCAACTTCAACTTCCATATAACTTAGTCCACGCAAACCGGTTGTAATTGAAGGAATATCCTGAGCTATCATACCAGTATCCGAAACTAAAATGATATCAGCTTTAAGTAGTTCTTTATGTTTAATACAGAAATCAGCAAGACAAACAGAACCAATTTCCTCCTCCCCTTCTATCATAAACTTAACATTACAAGGTAAGGTATTCGTCTTAATCATCAATTCGAAAGCTTTAGCATGCATAAACGACTGCCCTTTATCATCGTCAGCACCTCTGGAATATATTTTCCCATCTCTTATATTAGGTTCAAAAGGAGGTGTTTCCCAAAGTTCAATAGGATCAACAGGCATCACATCATAATGTCCGTAAACCATAACAGTAGGCAAACTACTATCAATTATCTTCTCCCCATAAACTACAGGATTGCCATCAGTGGGCATTACTTCAGCTTTATCAGCACCAGCTTTTAAGATGATTTCTTTCCAATATTCTGCTGCCTTTAACATATCCGGTTTATGCTCATTTAAAGAGCTTACAGATGGTATTCTGATAAGACCAAAAAGTTCTTCCAGAAATCTATCTTTATTTTCTTCTATGTAACCTTTGATTATATTCATAACAATTAGTACTTTTGTAAAAAATTAACGTCGGTAAAATTAACAATAATATTAATTAGAATGGCGTTTTATTTATTTATTTTTTATTGCAGGCAACTTTTTTGATAAAATTGTTGTCTATAGATATAGATTATTTAATATAATCAAAGAAAAACAAAGTTTAATACTTAGTAAAATGAAAAAAATATTTAGATCGGTTAATAGGTTTGCAACAATAATAACAGTAGCTTTATTGTATATAAATCAAGGCATATTTGCCCAGATGACCGTAACTACAGCAAATGGATTATCTCCACAAACGTTAGTACAGAACGTACTTGTTGGAACTGGAGTTACTGTTAGTAATGTTACTTATAATGGTTCTAGTGCTCCTGTTACATTTAATAACTTCGGTGCTTTTACGACTGGAAGCACACCTACTAATCTAGGATTTAATAGTGGTTTAATAATGGCATCAGGAGGAGTAACTGGTGCTGTTGGACCAAACAATATTGGCAGTTTTACATTAGGTGTTACACCTACAAGTTTAAGTGATCCGGATTTATTAGCTTTAGTCCCTGGTTCTACTTTATTTGATGCTTCTGTTTTAGAATTTGATTTTATCCCAGTTTCAGATACAATTAAATTTAGATATGTTTTCGGTTCAGAAGAATATAATGAATGGGTTGGATCTCAATATAATGATATTTTTGCTTTTTTTATTTCAGGTTTAAATCCATTAGGACCTAATTATAATAAATATAATATAGCATTAGTCCCCGGTACTACAACCCCTATTACTATTAATAATGTAAACAATGGAACTACAAATACAGGACCTTGTTCAAATTGTGCTTATTTTACTAATAATACAGGATCATCCTTACAGGCAGATGGGAAAACTACTGTACTAACAGCTTGGGCATTAGTAATTCCATGTACAACTTATCATATGAAATTAGCAATCTCTGATAGAGGAGATAATGCATATGACTCATGGGTCTGGCTAGAAGCTAATAGCTTTTCTAGTCCATTAACACAGATAACAACTAATTATGCACATCCAAATATCTCTAATAATGCTGTTAGAGGTTGTAATGATGCAATAGTAAAACTAAAATTTCCTAATCATGCTACATATCCAACACCAATACCTATAATTGTTCAGGGTAATGCTGTTAATGGAACAGATTATGTTACCATCCCAAATACTATTTATTTACCTACAGGATCAGATTCTTTATTAATAACTGTTTCACCTTATAATAATCCTACAGATACTTCAACAAAAATAGTAAAGTTAATTATACAAACATCTACTTGTGGAGGTTACGATACTATTATTATCCACATCCTGCCTAAACCACCATTAGTTGCAAATGCTTTTGGTGATACAACAGTATGTAATATAAATAATCCGATAGGAGTAGTTGCAAGTGGTGGGTTTGCACCATATCATTACACATGGAGTACAGGAGATACTATAACATCTTTTCCAGTAAGCCCTATGACAACAACTTGGTACCATATAAATGTAAAAGATCAATGTAATCAGATAGCAAAAGATTCTGTTAAGATAACAATATATTGTAAGTTTGCAAATGCAGGGCCCGATACTACTATTTGTGGCGGAGATACTGCTACTTTACATGCTTCAGGTGGTATTAAGTACGTCTGGAATACTATCAACAATGATACAACAGCCATTGTAAAGGTTAATCCATCTACAACAACTACGTATATAGTTACAGTAACTAATTCCTCAAATGTGTTTACTGATAAAGATACCGTAGTTGTATTCTCTTATCCTAATCCTACTGTCACAATAACACCTAATCCAGGGATAATTTGCCTAGGTGATTCAATTCAACTTTTAGCATCAGGAGCAAGTACTTATTTATGGTCATCTAATATTCCTCCACCAAAAGATACATTACACAATCCTTATGTGGCACCTCCAATTAACACTTTGTATACAGTAACAGGCACAGATATTCATGGTTGTAAGAATACTAGCTCTACTAATGTTAACATAAGTCCTGTTCCTATTCCAATGATAAGTGCAACACCTAATCCAACATTATTAACAAATCCTAAAGTTCATTTTTCTGAATTATCAGGTACTGGCTCAACATGGTACTGGGAAACAGGTGATGGATTTTCTTATAATCAAAATGATTTCTATCATACATATAATACACTAGATACAGGAAGGTATCTTGTTAAACTTGTTGTAACTAATAGTGTTGGCTGTATTGATTCATCAACACTTTGGGTTTATGTAATACCAGATACTAAGTTTTTTATTCCTAATTCATTTACTCCTGACTTAAGTACAAATAATACATTTAGAGCTTATGGTTCAAGTGTATTTAACTTTGAAATGATGGTTTACAACAGATGGGGTGAACAAGTATTTTATTCTAATAATATGGATATAGGTTGGGATGGTAATTATAAAAATGCAAAAGCTCAATCAGGTGCTTATGTTTACTTTATTTCCTTTATAAATACTATGAATGAAAAGTATCAAAAGACAGGAACTGTCACATTGCTCAGATAATTACAGATAATAAGTTTATAACAAAAAAGCTCTTAAAACATAAAGTTTTAAGAGCTTTTTTTGTACCCCGGGCGGGACTTGAACCCGCACGACCGCAATGGTCACAGGATTTTAAGTCCTGCGTGTCGAAACTGTAAATCAACTAAATCAGATATTTACAATCTGCATTTTAGTGCATTTTAGTGCATTTTGTTACATTTCCTTACATTTTTCTGCACTCATTTCCGCACCTTGCTATTAGCTTTATTCCCCTTAAATATTATACATAAATACATTAAAATTTGTCGTAATTATGTCTTTAATTAAAACAAAAAATCTAACAAAACTAACCCCATACTCAACTAACAAAAAATTAAAGCATCAATAACTTTTTCATATAATTAGTGGTTTTTTATAAAAATAGCTCTTTAAACTTGCCAAATACAAAACCTCATTTTATATTATTTACCAATATTGGTAAATGCTTTTTTGTTTTTATAAAGTTTTATACAGGTCGTTTTAAGCAGCATAGATAGTAAGACCACGCTGTTTTTTTGATCAAATTTTAACACTAGAGTGATTAATTAAAAATAAAATATTAAAATAACATTGGGTTTTTAAATTATAGAAAAAAATGTATTATATTTGCAAAAAGATTTTTCACTATGCTTTAAATAAAAGAATGTATTATGAAAACAAATAATCTAAACAACTTGGGATGTTGTTTTAAGTATTATTTACCTTCCTTATTTATCGGTATCTTATTAATACTGATAAGTACTGGTTATATATATGGACAAAATAATCCTACATCTCCACAAATCCCACCAATAAATTATAACCTACCTAATAATGGGACAGTACAGCCTAACCAACAATTAAATCAATATAACAATTATTATCAAACTCCTTCAACAAATCAGAATAATCCTCCAAATGTTCTAGACCAACAAGATAGAAATCGACAAAATAGTCAAGAGCAGATAAACAGAGAGATAATCGGAAGATATCAACGAAATAAAACCATAAGTGATGAATATTGGAAAGCTCCCGGTTTTTCTACACAAACAAAATCATATACTGATGCTTTCAATAATTTGCAAGGTATGCTTTCAGGCAAAATGCTTTTATCAATTAAAGATGCTTACTATGAAATAGAAAAAGCTAGTGGCAATGTTTATCTAACAAAAGCAGAATATGACGAACAGATAAATAAAAGTGTCAGTTTCATTAAACAATGGTTATATGAAAACCATTATAGTTTAAAAAATAATCTTTCTTTGCATTATGGCATTCAAAAGTTTATGACTGATACTTTAACCATAAAAAATAAGAAGAATAAAGAAATGCCAAATATAAAAATGACACATTTGGGATTTTATTACGATTATCAGGATTATAAAGCAAAAAAGGACGAAAGAAGTTATTACGTAACAAAAACTTTTGCTACAGGAAACGGACAATGCCATACACTACCTATTGTATATTCAATATTAGCTGAACAATTAGGAGCAAAATGTTATTTATCGTTTGCTCCAATTCACTCCTTTATTAAATATCCTGACAATAAAGGAAATATTCATAATTTTGAAGTAACGAGTAATTGGCAGATTTCTGATCAATGGTATATGGATAATTTTAATATAAAATCACTTGCAATTAAGAATGGGATTTATCTTAACACTATGGACAGACAACAAGTTGTTGCCTGCGCAATGATTGACCTAGCATGCAGTTATTATAAAAAATATGGTATTGCTGATGGTAAATTTATTAATCAATGTGTAGATTCTGCAATGAATTATTTCCCGAACAAAGAAGCAAACATTACAGGCTGGTTATTAAGAGAAAAAATAGTAACTGTAAAACTTAATCGTATTATAAAAAAGAATCCAAACAAAACAAAGGAAGAAATGGAAAAAATACCTGAAGCAAAAGAACTGATAGTTGAATTGGATTCAATTGATGCAAAAATAGAATCATTGGGTTACGAATCAATTTCTGAATCAACTTACGATAAAATAGTGCAAAACCAAGATAGTAAAGGGAAAATACAACAATTAAAGCAATTAGACAATCTTAAAAAGAGGAATTTATTTATAACTTCAAAATAAACAAAAATGAAAAAACAATTTATTATCATCGCAATTATTTTTATTCAGTTCGTTTCTTATGGGCAAACAAACAAACACGATTCAACTAAGATAAGTTTTTATCAAGCTTATGATGCTTTAAAAAGCATGCTGGAAGGAAAAGACAGTTTAAATTATGAGAAAGCAGTATTTCTAACAGAAAATGCGTATCATAATAATTATTTTAATTATACTGAATTTAAACACCTAATAGATTTTCATGTATTTATGATAAATGCTTATGCAGAAAATGTAAGAGCAGTCTATAAAGAGAAATATAAAGGCTTAAGAAGATTTGAACAACAAATGTTCAGGTTTAATACCACTAATTGGGCAATTTTTAAATATATTACAGATACTGCTTTTCTAACTATCAACCAAAAAAAATATTATAAAGAGCCTTACACATATACTTATCAAGATCCCTATGGTAGTAATAAATGGGAAAATACACAAGTTTTATTTCTATTAAAAAGCAATGAAAAGCAAGGCAATTGCTACTCTTTGGCTGTTCTTTTTAAATTGTTTTCCGACCGTTTGAAATCAGATGCACGATTAACAATTACACCACATCATATATACATTCAGAATAGAAACGGAAGAGGAGATTTTAATAATGTTGAATTAGCATCAAAGACCTTTCCTGGTGATGGTACTATTCAAACACTTACTTATACTACCAATACATCAATTATGAAAGGGATGGCTCAAAGAATGTTAAATGATAAGCAAGCAGTAGCTTTAAATTTAATATATCTTGCTAAAAGTTATCAACATAAATATAATGATAATACCAGTGACTTTTTATTGCAATGTGCCGACCTTGCTTTTAAGTACGATACACTTTCATTAAATGCTTTATTGCTTAAAGCTGAAATAACAGAAAATAGATTATTAGCTTCAATGAAAGAAAACAAGATAATAAAACTTACAAATGCCAGAACAAATCCACAAACACAAAAGCTCTTAGTAAGCTACGAAAGACAATTGAGCGATTTATATATAATCGGATATAGAGAAATCCCAAAAGATATTGAACGAATAATACTTGCGAATATGCAAAAAAGAAATGAAGGAGCTATTTTAAATGATAAAACACCTAATCCATTTGTATCAATAAAAATAAAGCAACGTTATGCAACACTTTCAAACGGAATGTTTGATGAACTGCATGAAGCTGTTGATAGTATTCAATACTATCATGCATTACTGAATACTAAAACAAAAAAGATATTACAATTACTCCCAATTGAAACAAGTGATGATTATAAAGTTGACCCTGTTGTTTTCGCTTTAAGTGTTGACCCCATGTCAGATAAATATCCTAATGTATCACCTTATGCTTATTGTGCATGGAATCCGGTGATGTTAGTTGACCCAAATGGAATGAGTGCAGGATGGGTTAAAAATGATGAAGGAAATGTTTTTTGGGATAACAATACTAATAGCCAAGGAGAATTTGATAAAAATTATGCAGGAAAGCAAGGATATAGTTATGCAAGTGACGCCGATAATCCAAAGAGCTATACGCTTCCTAGTGGGGAAGGGAAATTGGTAATGAATACATGGGTTGCACCAAACAATACTCAAAACGGTGCAGGTGGCTTACAAATTAATCTATCTTTTAAACCTACGGATAAGAGTGCTGAAGTTGGTTGGACTCAAACATATTCCTCAAATATTACAGATGTAAACAGCGGAAATTTATATGGAGTATTGCCTGAGGAAACTATTGGTGAAAGACTAGATGGGTATGGAGTACAAGAATCAACTGACGTAAGCCGAGCAAGGTATTTTGATGGATACACTGGTTATGGTACTCCTAATGCCACGTTAGATGATGGGCCTCAAAGAAACAAAAACCCTGGAGCCCAATGGGATGTTACTTTTAACGCTCAATCTACAGTATTAATAAATGGAAAAAGGACAGTATCTTTAGGTTGGGGATTTACTGTTAATTCAGAAACTTATCAAACAATACACACACCAATGATATTACAAAATACTACAGAATTTCATAATAATGCAGTTAATAGTCTAATTAAAAAAATATTATCAAGATGAGGAATTTATTTTTTATAATTATTTTAGTTTTATGTGGAATTCATGTAAATTCACAAAATGTTTATTATGGCTATCCAATTAATAAAGTGGCACTGAAAAAAGGAGATATTATTATTCTAAATATACCTATATATAGAGATTGCAGATTTAATAATATTGAAGAATTTGATAAATTAATTGAATTACTTAAAGTGAATGAAAATAATAAGTTAAGGATTGAAATAAATATCTTTTATGGAGATTCTTTATTGGCGAAAGGCTGTTCAGATCATTTATGCAAAGACTTAAAGGAAATACTGGAATTAAAGACAATATTAAAAAATTATCAATTAGTCAGTAACGGTGATAAAAATCCAATTTTTTTAAAAAAGGATGATTTTACTGATAGAAAAAGATATATAAGATATGTAGTGTTTAATTCCAGAATAGAAATTACTGTAGAATAGGAAATGTAATTAGATGACTGTATAATTCAAAACGGGGCATGGGGTTCTCCTCAGCAAAATCGCAAATGGGCAGTTTCACTTTTATGAACTTTCCAATTGTATTTTACACAACAAAAGTCTTTGTTAGCTTTTATTAAGTTAATAACCTTATAGGTTTGTAACTTATCCTTTATATTTTCTAAAAAATAGCTGTCTTTCTTCTTCTTTATTATATTTAAACCCTGCCTTCGGGTAT
>CAIWDQ010000656.1 GCA_903911455.1 uncultured bacterium | reverse complement strand
CCCCACAAAGATAACTTATTTCACCCATATCTAATTTATTTTTTCAAATTAATTTTCACTTACTTTTTCATCAATTTCATAAAGTGCACAAATTTAATATTTATGAGCATATTTAATTTAATGAAATGTATTAAAAAAAAACAATGAGCAAAATAAATTTTGGGAGTCCTCTTTTTTTAATTTTTACTTATCCCCTAACCTGAAGTCAAGGATTATTTGATGTTTTCTTCATACCCAAACAAAAAATCATACCAAAAATAAAAAAAGAATACGCCCCAAATACGGAGATAAGTGGTTTTATATTTTCTGCTTAAATTTCAATTTGTCGAAAATAGCATTTGAAAAAATCTCTTCAACTTCAATTTGAAGTGAGGACAAATCAAATGATTTACTGCCACGACAAATTGAAGTCGGAGAAAAGCAAATGATTTACTGCCCCGACAAATTGAAGTCGGAGAAAAGCAAATGATTCACTGCCTCGACAAATTGAAGTTGAAGAGAAGCAAATGAATTACTGTCTCGACAAATTGAAGTCATAGTAAAGCAAATGATTTACTGCCCCGACAAATTGAAGTCGAAGGAAATCATAGAAAACGTTGCCTCGACAAATTGAAGTTGGTGTGTTTCTTTCATTTTTAGCTGTTTTTTAATAAAATTCAATCAAAATCAAATTATTTAAATATCTTTATAACTGCTCTTTATATAATTATCGAACTTTTTATTGTTAATTTATTGTTATTTTATCAATATACCTCAATTTATAATATTTCGCATTCATTTTATGAGTAATTTTGAGAAGCGAAAACCAAAGTAATTTTTCGCTAAAATAAAAAAAAATGAACAGTATTTATCAGTTTAATATTTTCTTGTTTAAAGTGCTTTTCAAGCACGTCGTTCACGATAAAAACACTAATTAAAGTGTTTTAATATCGCTTAGATTTTTATCCGCATTTTCTTATCTCTTAATTATCTTCACGGTAAAACATTTCGTACGTTTTAGCTTTGCTCAAAACAAGGCAAATTATTTATCATTAATTATAAAAAAACCGTTTAACAACGGAATAATCTTAAAAATTAAAAAAGATGATTATACATTATCCAACAGCAGCAGAATTAAGAATGTGTGCGCATATTCAAACAAAATTAAATAATTATAAAAATTTAGCAGACGACAGGGCAATAGATTTTACAGTTGATCATATCTATAGATTTGGTCCGGCACCGTATTCGCCTGCCGATCAAATAAAGGTTGACCGTGCAAATTTAGCTTTAACTAATTTTAGAGCAGGAATAATTGCCAGAAATACCAATTTGGGTATGGTAACCGAAGAAGTGAGCAAATTTGATGAAAAATGGCTGGAACTTCCTGAATTATTTGATACAATTAAACCAATTATTACCGCCGCTTATCGTGGTGATACCAGTATTATGAAATTTCTGTATGTTGAAGACAGAAAGGCTTTGGAAGTAGGCTCTGAAGAAGCAAGAAGTATAATGTTGGATGGGTGGTTGGTTCGATTGGCATCAAAACCATTAATACCAACAGCATTAACTATAGTAACAACATGGGTTGGACAGGCTAAGGCTTTGGTAGCAACAAAAAAACATAAAAAAGAAGATGTTACATCTGATCGCTTTGATCTGGTTGACTTAAAAGATCAATTGTTTGATGCTTTACGCAAAAACTATGGAGAATTATATTCTGATAACTCAGCAGATGTTCGTCCGTTGTTAGCAAAATTTGATACCACATTATTAAAAAGAAATGCAAAAGATCACGAAAAATTATTGGTAAATCAGGTTATGTTGGATGTTGAAGCAGGTAGCATAGCAAGTGAAGATTACAATGGCTTAGTTCCTAAAACAACTGTAACAGCCGATAATAGAGATAATGATTTTGATGCAGTGATCTTCCTATCTATTTTAACACCTACCGGAGTAACAGATTATGCAAAACCTGTAGCCGGAAAAAGTATTGCGACCTTCGATACACCTGTAATTGGTCCTAAATATTCAAAGAAAATAAATGGAATGTTCACAGATCCATTAGGTTTTGGAAAAATAAAAATAACGGTGAAAAAGAAGAAGTAAAATTAATTAATATTTAATAATTAAGATATAAGAAGCCTTTGTAATTAATATTGCAAAGGCTTTTTTGTATGGATAAGACTAGTTAAAACACAAGAATTAGTTGATAAATATCATTTAAACAAAATCAAACTTTTATTTGTTATTATTTACACAAATAAGATTTATATAAAATAATTAATTACTTTTGGACTTTATTTTTTTACAATGAATATACTATACTTACTAATTGGTGTTAGCATGCTTGCCGCATTTATCTTCTTGTGGTTGTTTGTATGGAGCGTAAGATCCGGGCAATACGAAGATAACTATACTCCTTCGGTACGTATTTTATTTGATGATGACGAAATAAAAGAAGAGGACAACATTAAGAAATAGCTATTATTTTATTAAAAAAGAGTATGGAGACACAAAAATTTAACTACGACAATGCTATTGTCAGAAACTTTATCTGGGCAACTCTTATATGGGGTGCCGTTGCTATTGTGGTCGGTTTACTAGCTGCACTTCAACTAGCATTTCCAGTATTTAATCTTGGTATTGAGTTTACTGCATTCGGCAGAGTAAGACCTGTGCATACCAATGCCATTATTTTTGCATTCATTGGTAATGCCATGTTTGCAGGAGTGTATCATTCAATGCAGAGAGTTCTTAAAACTCGTATGTTTAATGACCTTTTAAGTAAAGTTAATTTCTGGGCATGGCAACTAATCATTGTTCTTGCGGCAGTTACTTTGCTTGGAGGTATCACCACAGGTAAAGAATATGCCGAACTTGAATGGCCGATTGATATTCTGATTGCTCTTGTATGGGTAGTTTTCGGAGTAAATATGATTGGGACTATAATTATTCGTCGTGTTAAACATATTTATGTGGCAGTATGGTGGTACCTTGCATCTTTTATTGGTGTAGCAGTATTGCATATTGTTAACTCTATTGAACTTCCAATTTCTTTACTCCATTCATATCCTGTGTATGCAGGTGCTCAGGATGCCGTAGTACAATGGTGGTACGGACATAATGCTGTTGCATTCTTCCTCACAACTCCTTGGTTAGGTATTATGTATTATTACTTACCAAAAGCATCAGAACGACCAATATATTCTTACCAATTATCTATAATCCATTTCTGGGCATTGATATTTATATATATGTGGTCTGGACCTCATCATTTACTTTATCAAGCATTACCTGATTGGGTTCAAGCTTTAGGAGTAACCTTTTCTATAATGCTTATTGCTCCATCATGGGGAGGTATGATCAATGGATTCCTAACACTAAGAGGAGCATGGGATAAAGTAAGAGATAGCGCTGCATTAAAGTTTATTGTAGTTGCGATAACTGCTTATGGAATGGCTACATTCGAAGGACCTATGATGTCGCTCAAAAGTGTTAACGCAATTAGCCATTTCACTGATTGGACTATTGCTCATACTCATATAGCAGGTATGGGATGGAATGGCGGTCTAATATTTGGGATGCTTTACTGGTTAGTACCAAAATTATTCAGAACTAAATTATATTCAGAGAAACTAGCCAATACTCATTTCTGGATTGCTACATTAGGTATTTTATTATTTGCGATACCAATCTATTGGGGTGGAATTACACAATGGTTAATGTTAAGACAATATACTTCTGACGGCTTATTAGCATACCCTACTTTTATTGAAACATCTGCTAAATTACATCCTTTTTATGTCATCCGTATAGTTGGTGGAACTTTATTTTTAGTAGGATTCTTAATGTTCTTATTTAATATAGTAAAAACAATGAAGATGGGTTCGCTTGTAAGTAACGAACCAGCAGAAGCTCCGGCATTAGTTAATACAGAAAAACGTAATCCATTAACCGAATCATTACATAGATGGATGGAAAGAAAAGCAGTTCGCTTTGCAGTATTTGTATTTCTTGCTTTGGTTGTAGGAGGTATCGTACAGATTATCCCAATGTTGAAAGTAGAATCAAACATTCCTAAAATTACAGCTGTAAAACCATATTCTCCTTTAGAATTATCAGGACGAGATGTATATATCAGCAATGGTTGTTACAATTGTCACTCACAACAAGTACGTCCATTAAGATATGAAACAGATAGATATGGCGAATATTCAAAGATAGGTGAATTTGTGTATGATCATCCATTCCAATGGGGATCTCGTCGTAGCGGACCAGATTTAGCACGAGCCGGTTGGATAGGAAGTTCAACATTTAAAACTTCTATCTGGCATTATAATCATTTCACCAAACCACAGGAAATGTTCCCACAATCAATCATGCCTGCTTATAGTTGGTTGGTTGATAAGGAAGTTGACTTAAATATGATTCCTGTAAAAATAAGAGCTATGCAGACATTAGGAGTTCCTTACGAAAAAGGCTACGACTTAAAAGCTACTGATGATTATATGAAAGAAGCAGAGAAAATTGTTGCAGAATTAAAAGCATCAGGAGTAACTGTTAAACCTACTTCTGAAGTAGTTGCAATGATAGCTTATTTACATAAATTAGGCAGGGATATTTCGCCAGCCGGAAATAAATCAACAAAATAAATAACATGGGTTTTGTAGGCGACTTATTTAAGAACGATAATTTAGCACAATTTTATAATATAATAGGATTGTTTATCTTTATGACTTTATTTATTGTAATGATAATTAAAGTGGTTAGGATGCCTAAATCAGAATTAAAACATATTAAAGAATCAATATTAGAAAACGATAATACTGCTGATAGCAATTAATAAATACTTAATATTATGAGCGAAAATATTACAGACAATAATAAAAATATAGATAATCATGATGAGCATGAATATGATGGTATAAGAGAATTAAACAACCCATCGCCAATGTGGGTGATCTTTTTATTCTTTATTACCATTGCTTTTTCAGGTATATATGCAGTTAGATATTTCGGTTATCCAAACAATGGCATGGATCAGGCAAGCGAATACAAAGCGGCTGTTGATGAACAGGAAGCTAAAATGATTACCACCGGAGGTCCCGGTAATAAGATGTCGGAACCACAAATGATAGCTGCAGGCGAAAAAATCTTTAAAGAAAAAGGTTGTGTAGCATGTCATGGAGCAAATGGAGGTGGTAATGCTGTAGGACCAAATTTATGTGACAACTTTTGGATTAATGGTTGCAAACCTGAACAAATTGTTAAAGTAATTACCGAAGGAAGACCTGAAAAAGGTATGAATTCTTTTAAATCTACTCTAACAAAAGCACAAATTAATCAGGTAACTGTCTTCATTCTTAAAAAGCTTGTTGGATCTAATCCTGCTAATGGAAAAGCAGCTCAGGGATCAGAATGTAAATAAGAATATAGCTTGAATGCTATATTGAAGTTTCTTATTTGTAAGAATACTACAATAAAACGAAATGGAAGATATCAAACCCGAAAGTTTTAGGGATAAACCTTTAAATATAGACGAAACAGGCAAAAGCAAACGAATAATTGCGAAGCAACCTAAAGGAAAATGGTACACCAGGCGAACAATCTTCGCCTGGTTTTGTATCCTTTTCTTAGTATTTGCACCTATTATTAAGATTAATGGAAACCCATTGATGTTGTTCGATGTAATCAATCGTAAGTTTTCAATATTTGGCAATATGTTTTATCCGCAGGATACTTTTATTCTTGCGTTGATAATGCTAGTGATAGTAGTGTTTGTTGTTTTGTTTACGGTTGTTTATGGTCGCCTTTTTTGCGGTTGGGCTTGCCCACAAACTATCTTTCTGGAGATGATTTACCGTAGAATAGAATATATATTTGATGGCAATCATCGTAACAAATCTAAAGAAAACTATGATAGCTTTTCAAAAACAATAAGAACAATTGGTAAGCATATTTCCTTTATAATAGTATCTTTTTTAATCACCAATTTATTTATCATGTGGTTTACCGGCCCTGATAAATTATGGCAGATCATAAGTTCACCTATTAGCGAGAACAAGCTTGGTTTCTTATTTATGGCTGGAGTTTCTTTGTTCTATTACTTTGTTTATGCTTATTTGCGTCAGCAGATTTGTACGTTCTTTTGTCCTTACGGAAGGCTTCAGGGTGTGTTGTTAGATTCAAAATCCATTTCAGTTATATATGATTTTAAACGTGGCGAACCTCGTGGAGCAAAGAATGAAGGCGATTGTATTGACTGTGGTCAGTGTATAGCTGTTTGCCCAACAGGTATTGATATCCGAAATGGCTCACAATTTGAATGCGTAAACTGTACTGCCTGCATTGATGAGTGTAATATTGTTATGAATAAAGTAAAGAAACCCGGTAATCTCATTCGCTTTGATTCTTATCATGGTGTTGAAACAGGAAATCATTCCATTAAGAATGCCCGTACCTATGCTTATTCAGCAGTGTTATTTGTTTTAATAATTGCGTTGGGTATTACTGTTTCAAAACGTACTTCGATTGATGTTTCCTTTAATCGTATGCAAGGAACTTTATGTCAGGAGGTAGATTCGGTTACTGTATCTAATATATATACCGTTAAGCTTATTAATAAATCAAGTATTGATAAGAATATTACTTTTAAACTGCTTGATGTTCCTAATGCAAATCTTCAGTTTACTAATGATATTTCTAAACTAAAAGCTGACACAAATACTGAGAGTGTTTTAATGCTTAACCTTCCTAAACAACAATTGAAAGCGCATTCTACCGATCTGAAGATTGGTGTTTATGATGGTGATAATCTTATTACAACCAATACTATTAACTTTATCGGACCACAAAAATAACAACAAATGAAATTTAACTGGGGACATGGTATCTTTATCTTTATGACCGTTTTTATTCTGTTAGGAGTTGCTGCAATTATCTTTTCTATAAACCAATCAGAGGATTTGGTTTCGGATGATTATTATGATAAAGGTGCTGATTACTCTCAACAAATAGAGGTTAATAAGAGGTCGGATATTTATCAGGACAGTATTAATATTGATATCGTTAATTCAAATATTGAGGTTGCTATTTGCCAAAGCTTAAAGGCAAGTACTGATACTTTACTAATGCATTTCTACAATCCATCAGATAAGAAATCGGATATTAAACTAAAATATCCAATGTCTGGCACTATTAGTATTCCTGCTTCTACATTTAAAAGCGGAAGATACGAAGTAAAGATGTCGTGGACTAACCTTAACAACCTTTTTAATCTTAAAAAAGAAATCTTAATCAAATAATGGAAGTTGTTTTTGCGGGCTTTATACTCGGCTTAATCGGAAGTCTTCATTGCGCCGGAATGTGTGGCCCTATTGCGCTTAACTTACCTTTGCGTGGCAGCAATTTTACCGAACGTTTAACTGGAGGTATACTTTATAATCTTGGCCGTATACTTATGTATGGCATTATGGGTGCAATCTTTGGCTCAATTGGACAAGGCTTTTTGCTATTAGGAGTTCAGCAATGGGTGTCTATAGTGATGGGTTCCTTGCTAATAGTTTCAGTTATTGCTCCTTTTGTTTTTAGTAAGATAAAGATAAAGCAATTCGATTTCTTTACAGGCTTTGTTCGTTCGGGCATTCAGAAGTTATTCAGGATGCGTTCCTACAAAGGACTTTTCTTAATAGGTTTGTTGAATAGTTTATTACCTTGTGGCCTTGTTTATGTGGCTATTGTAGGAGCTATTGCAACAGGTAATGTTTATTACGGCAGCTTTTATTTAATCTTATTTGGATTAGGGACCTTACCTATGATGCTCACAATATCTTTAATAGGCAATCTCATTACTTCTAAAGTTAGAAATGTTTTAAATAAGTTGATACCCTATGTAGTTGTGCTCATTGGAGCTTTATTTATTATGAGAGGTCTCTGCTTAGGCATTCCTTACATAAGTCCTTCTAAAGAAAACCTGGAATATACTATTAAACCTAAGCAAGAAGGAGCTACTCAGGATACAATTAAACATACAGGCGACTGCTGTCATCATCATAAAAAATAAATTCTAGATGCTTATTGATAATGCTTGTATTCATTGTGGTGCTGATAGTGGCAAGTCTCCTATTGTTTGGCAGGAACATCTCTTTTGTTGCAATGGATGTCAGCAGGTTTATCAACTCTTAAACGAACATAAGCTTCAGCAGTATTATACCTTAGCTCAGGTTCCGGGTATAAAAGCTGAGGATGTTTATACAGGTAAGTATTCTTATTTAGATAAGGAGGAAATCCAGAATCAGTTGTACGAGTTTCACGAAAACAACTATGCTAAAGTTACTTTTTACATACCCGTTATCCATTGCATATCTTGTATATGGCTTTTAGAAAACCTAAACAAACTTCATAAAGGTATTACCCAATCTTCAGTTGATTTTGTAAAGAAGAACTGCACGATTACCTTCAATACACAGGAGCTTTCGTTGAGGCAAGTTGTTGAGTTGTTGGTTTCCATTCATTATATTCCAGAGATTTCCCAACAGTTTCTGGATGCTAAAGGAAAGAAGAGGCTAACAAGTAAGGCACTTACTTATAAGATAGGTATAGCTGGTTTTATTGCCGGCAATGTGATGCTTTTTGCATTGAGATCGGAGAGCGTCGTGTAGGGAAAGAGTGTT
>CAIWDQ010000655.1 GCA_903911455.1 uncultured bacterium | reverse complement strand
TTCAGTTTTCGGTGGTTATTTTGATGAAGAGTTCTCGGAGTTTACAAAGCCACTCTTCAAAAGATTTGAGAATGGTGAGTTTAAACTCTTATTTTCTTCTGTTACCCAAGATGAGCTTAGTTTGGCACCCGAAGAAGTAAAGAAGTTCGTAAAGAGTATCAGAGTTGATAATACCGAATTTATTGAAACAACTGATGAAGTTGTAGATTTAGCTACTCAATATATAACTGAAAAAGTTGTTGGACAAACAAGTTTTGCCGATTGCTTACACATTGCACTAGCTACTATTAATCGTGCTGACTTTTTGATAAGTTGGAACTTCAAACATATTGTTAATGTTCAAAGGATTCAGGGATACAATAGTATCAACATTAAAAATGGTTATAAACAATTAGAAATTCGTTCACCAAGAGATTTTATGACTTATGAGGACAATAATTAAAAAAACATTTGATGCAGTTTTGTTCATGCGTGAACAAAGAATGAAATTAAGCGAAAAATTGTCTAATATGACAAAGGAAGAAATCGTAGAGTATTTCAAAAAAAGAAAATTAGAAAGCACTGTCAAACCTAGTGCATAATATTATAAAAATAGGATAAAGCATTTCGCCTATTTCTTAATCCAATTAGCCTACATAGCATCTAATAGTCATTCTCACCGCTTAGCCAATACAAGGCTTAGCGATTAATTTAGAATTTAAGAATTATATTAAAGAAAAGAAGATTTAATATTGTCTTTTTAAAAGATTCAATCTAACAGGTATTTCTCTCCTGTTAGATTCTGTGTTAATATCCAAATTTATTTTCTTTTTTTAATAGCCCCGCACTTTAGTGCGTGGGATAGTTGAATAGTTAGATTTATTGTGCTTTAGCACAACTAATATTGCATGAAATATCTAAATTTAAGGAAGAATCAACATAATAGCAGCTCTAACTCAAATCAGTTACTGTTGATACCTTTTTAAAGACGATATCTTCAAAATTACTAAAGTGAGCCTTACCGCATTCAATTTTTAATTGCTCACTTATTCTTAATTCCTGATCTGCTGATTTTGTTTCTGCAACGAAATATATTTTCTTTTCGCTTTTTTTTACGATAGCCCAATCAGGATTATATTTGCCAATAGGAGTATTAACCTTAAACCAAAATGGAAGCTTAAAATAAAATTCAATTTCTTCACTAGATTCACAATCTTTTGCAAATTGATTCTCTACTTTACTGTCAAGCGGAATGTAATTATCATAAATTGTTTTTTCTCTTACTCTCTGTTTTTCATCTTCTGTTTCTTGTGTGATCCCAACAATATGTGTAAAATTGTCAAGATAAATTTCAAAATCATTATCATCAAACTGAGTCATTTCATAAACCTTTTCTCCTATCTTTTCATATTTTATTCCATCAATCATTAATTGGTGTAGTTCATATTTGATTTTAGAAACTACATTATCCATAAACAATTGTGGATTTATCAATAACTCATTTAATCGTTTTGATTTTTTTAAAATCTCTAATATTGTGCTACGTGTTAATTCTGTTTTACCTTGAATGTAAGCGAGCATATCTGGAATTTCAAAATGTATTCCATAATCATCAACTATGCTATCACTCATTAATAGTCCATCAACACCTTCATTAGTAATTAATACCTTTTTCTTTGTTGATCTTATCCCTGGCTTTTTGGTTTCATCCATTTTATTTACAGCATTAGCAGCAAGAACGATAAGTTTTTCTGTATCGTAGTTAACACTGTACTTAGTTTGATATTTTATTTTCTCCCAAATCTGTAAGAATTTAGGATCTGCTTCAAAACCTTTTCTGTAATTTACTTTCTTTTTGTCGTTTTTGTTTTTTGTTCTGCCTGTAAAGTCAACACCACAATCTTCCTGAATTTCTTTTTGCAAAGCTCTAGCAAAATCTTCGTAGCGTTCATTTGCGATTACTGTTAGTTTATTTATATTGCGGTCAAAGATTCTTAGGCCTTCATTATTTACTGATAAACGCAAGCCTCTTCCAATTTCCTGACGTTTCTTAATTTCGGATTTAGTTTCGTTTAAAGTACAAATCTGAAAAACATTAGGGTTATCCCATCCTTCACGTAAAGCGGAATGACTAAATATAAAACGAAGAGGAACATTTATATCAAGTAAACGTTCTTTCTCCTGCATTATTAATTTGTAGGTGTCGTCATCTAATTGGGTTTCTCCACCTGTATCTTTTACTCTTCCTTGTTTATCCTGTGAAAAGTATCCATTATGAATATCATCAACTGAATAATTATTTAAATCTCTATAAATAGGTTTGGAAATTTCAGCTTGATATATTTCTTCAAACCATTGTGCAAACTTACCTTTTAACGGATTTCCACTTGAATCATATTCCCTGTAATTCTTTACTTTGTCAATAAAGAAAAGTGAAAGAACTTTAATTCCTTTTTCATTGTAATTCTTTTCTTTTTTAAGATGTTCCTCAACGGTTTTACTTATCATAAAACGCATTATCTCATCATTCATTCCACCTTGCGTTTCACCTGTCTTTAATACAATACCATTAGTAAGCTCAATTTGTTCGTTACCAAAGTCAATTTCATAAATCTTTAATCCATCATATCTATCATTTCTATTTGATAAAAGAAACAAATCAGGATTTTTACTACTTGCAGTAACAGATTTTCTTATTATTCCCTTTTCAGAGGCTACATCAATTTTTATTTTAGCTTTGATAGAGTTACCTGTTCTTGAAATGTTTTCTAATTGAATAAAAGCATCGTTATAATCATTTTCACTAACTACAGAATCAACTTCAATCTGTTTTACCAATCCTAAATCATAAGCTTTAACTGGATTTAGAGAATACATTAGATTGTAAAGATTTTTATGAGTTGCGGAATAGCGTAGTGTGCAAAGAGGGTTAAGATTTTCAATTGCCTGCTTACGAATTTCAGTTTCCATATTCTGAGGCTCGTCAACAATAACAATTGGCTTACAACTTTGAATAAACTCTATCGGTTTTTTTCCTGTTAGTTTATCATTGGGTTTATTTATTATATTTTCGTCTTTAGCAAATGAATCAATGTTAATAACTAATATCTGAATAGTATTTGCAGAGGCAAAGCCTCTTAGATTAGAAACTTTTTTGCTATCGTAAACATTTGATGTAACAGGTACTTTGTCGTAGAGATTTTGGAAATGCTCTTCTGTTATTTCAAGGTTTTTCATTACACCTTCGCGAATGGCAACAGAAGGAACTACTATTACAAATTTCTTAAACCCATAAATCTTATTCAATTCGTAAATAGTACGGAGATAAACATAAGTTTTACCGGTTCCTGTTTCCATTTCAACAGAAAAATTCCACCCATTAATTAAAATATCTTCAGTTGTAGCAACTTTAATATCATTGTTCTTTTGAATATTTTGAATATTGTCTGTTAACTGGTCAAGCTTATTAAAATCTAATTTGTTGCCGAAACCATTTTCAGTATGTAAAGCACCTGACTGTGAAATTGAAAATTCAAAGTCGCCATTATTCAGTGTTTGTCCTTCAAAAATATCTGTAACGGCTTTTACAGCCTCTATCTGAAATTCCTGTTTGCTATCGAAGTGTAGTTTCATTGGCAAATAGAAAATATTTTTTTTGTGAGAGCTTCAAAGTCATCATAACATTTTTGAACAGCAAATAAATGTGCTCCAATTGCTCCATCTGCTGGTTTAATAAGAAACATTGGTTTATGTGCTTCCATAGACATTGGGGCTAAACTATGATAGTGTTTTAATAACCCAATACAATTTTTATCATCTTCAACAATTTGAACTGTCGAATTATTCTTTAATACATATTCAGAATATACAGAAGGAATTCTATTTGCCCATCTCAAATATGATTTAACTGGTCTACTTTCTTTTACTGTATATTGCATAATAATATAACCAATAGGTAATTCTTTTCCTTTAGGAATTTCAAAATTTAAAATTGGTGGTTTTCTATCAATTCTATCTTGCCAATCTTTTTTCCAATTATTTAATGTAATTCCAAGGTTTTTTATTCCTTGAAGTGAAAATAAATCTGAAGCTACAGGCATAATAATATAATCAGAACTAATTGTAACTGCTCTGTTAATAGCGCCTAAATTTGGACCAACATCGATTAAAACAATTTCTGCATTTTGTTGCTTTGCTGCATCATTAATAATTGTATTAAAAATACTTGTAATCTTAAATGAATAAATATCACTGCCCAAACATTCCAACCATGCTTTACTCAATTTATCTTCAAATACTGAAAGTGATAAATTACCAATTATTAATCCGAGATTTTCGGTTATTTGCTCAATATGTATAGGGATATATGGTTCTCCTGACACTACAGGAGTAATAGAATCTAATATTGTTATCTTTAAATCATTTTCAAATATTTCTTCAAGTCTTTCTGATGTAAGAAACATTGATGTGAGATTAGATTGTGGATCCAAATCTACTGCTATAGTTTTAATCCCTAATTGAGATAGCATCCATGCAACATGATACACAGTTGTGGTCTTTCCTACACCACCTTTATTATTAAAAAATGTAATAGTTCTCATTTTACCAACTTGAGTTTATAAATATTGAAACTTTAAATTTTGTTATTAATGTAATATCAAATTCAGGTTCAGGGTTGCCATTATTTTTTAATTCTTCTTTAGCTCTTCGTATTCCATAATTAAAACGATTTACGTAACCTAGTATCTTCATAGCTTCTGCTAATACAATATTTCGGTAATCACTTGCATACGGAAAATTCATTGCGTTTACATCACCATACAATCCACCAGGATTAATAATCTCAATTCTATTTTTAAACTCATAAATATATATTGGAGCATTAGATTCATAATTACGATGCATAATTGAATTCATTATTAATTCTCGTATTGCCCAATAAGGATAATTTTTAAGTATTTGTTCTTTAAAAGAATCTTGTCTTACTGGTCTTTCTTTTATTATGTTATTTTTTATAAAATCATCAATTGAGGTTAATTCTGTAATCATTGCACCAGAAAATTCTTTTTCATATTCAACAGTACTTGTCATATCAGTTCCTTCAAATTTCACATATTGAATAAAAGCGCCTGGTAAAAAATATTTAGGATTTATTCCAAATAAAATAATTCCCGCATTAGTTGGACACTTTTCATTTAAATCATAGAATCTTAAAGATGCAAGTTGTTCTTCAATTGTTCGACCATTTTCATTCAAGGTTTCCCTATCTATAGCAATAGTTAGATAATTTGATTTAAAATATTCAATACTTAAATCTGTTAAATTAGATCCCATTGCAGGAACTAAATCGTATGTTTTAGCATATGTGGCACGCCTCTCAGTTAATATTTTTTCTTCTTCTAGTGTAGCTCTCCCTTTTCTAGGTCCAATTCTAATCCAACATCTACCATCATAGCGTACCGGAGGGTAAGATGATGGCTGAACTTCAACTACAACTACATCTCCACCATCTATTTTATAAACTGAACTAACGACTAATGAAGGCTGTGGTAAAACATTACCATTAGATTTAATATTACCTACTTTTTGTAATTCTTCATCTCCAATAGTCATTCCATTAACTTTTCCGTCATCATTTACTCCAAGCAATATATAGCCTGGTTTTTTATGATTTGGAAAGTCATTTGAAAATGCACATGAAGCTGGTCCTAATTTATCTTCTCTAAAAGATATAGTTCTTTCAATTCTATCAGATTCCAAATCTAACATCAATGCTTTAACTTCCTCTATTTTTAACATTTTTTTGTTC
>CAIWDQ010000654.1 GCA_903911455.1 uncultured bacterium | reverse complement strand
ATTGCAGTAATTGCAATATTATTTTCTGCTTGTGGAAATTCGAAATTCCCTGGCTTTAAGAAAACAAAAAGAGGTCTTTATTATAAGTTTTATACACAAAATAAAGATGCAAAAAAAGCTTCAATTGGCGATATCTTATCAGGAGAGTTTAAAATAAGAACTGCTGATTCAACTTTATCATCAAACGTAGGAAATCCTGGCCGTTTTACAGCTCTTGATTCAGTTATGTTTGACGGTGATGTAAATGAGGGTTTAGGGATGTTAGGTATTGGTGATAGTGCTACTTTTATAGTTAGTGCTGATACGATGAGGAATCATCATATGAATTTACCTGAATATGTAAAACCAGGAGCATTTTTATATTTTGATATAAAACTTAAAGAGGTTATAACAAAAGATGCTTTTGAAAAAGAAAGAAAAGAAAAAATGGCTCAAATTCAGAAGCAAATGGAAGATGCTAAATCTAAAGAAGCTGCAGATTTAGAAAAATATCTTACTGATAATAAAATAAAAGTTAAACCTACTGCTAGTGGTTTATATTTTATTGAAATTAAAAAAGGAACTGGTGCTAAGCCTGAAAATGGCAAAAAAGTGTCAGTAAACTATGTTGGTAGATTAGTTGATGGTAAAGTTTTTGATACTAATATTGAATCTGAAGCTCAAAAAGCAGGAATGAATACTCAACAACATCCTTGTAAAGTTTTTGAATTTGAATTAGGAAAAAGCGAAGTAATTCCTGGATGGGAAGAAGCAATTAAAATGATGAAAGTTGGAGGAAAAGCTAAACTTGTTATTCCTAGTAAAATTGCTTATGGTGATGGTGGTGGAAGAATGCCTCCTTATGCAACATTAATATTTGAAGTTGAATTATTAGGTGTTAAATAATAATTATTCAAAATAAAGATAAAAAAAGGGAGCTTTTATAAGCTCCCTTTTTTATGTGTTAAAGTATAATATTTTATTCTGATAAATAAGCTTATGGTATTGATAAAGATACCGGTATTATTTTCCCATTAAGATAATGTTGAGCAGTTTCGGCAAAGTTTTTAATATATAATGCCATTTCATTTGGTTGTACTTGTGCTTCATAGCCTTGGAAAGCTTGTTGAAGCATTTCAGTATTTACAGAACCCAAAGCAAGGCAGTTTACTTTTATTCCCATTTCTTTGAATTCCTCTGCTAAGCATTCGGTAAGTATATTTAAAGCACCTTTGCTTGCACTATAAAGAGATAAGCCATTAAACTTAGCACTCCCTTGAAATCCTCCCATACTGCTTATATTTACAATATGAGATCCAATATTAAATTGAGGGAGTAATGTTTTGATAAGTTTAAATACACTTTTAACATTTACATTAAACATTTGATCAAAATCATTTGATGACAATGAATCGAAAGGTTTATTGATTAGAATACCTGCATTATTAATAAGTATATCAATCTTATTAAATTGAGAATTGATTGTTTCTAATAAATCATCCTTAATTTCTGATAAATCAT
>CAIWDQ010000653.1 GCA_903911455.1 uncultured bacterium | reverse complement strand
TACTCAAAAAAAACTTAGCTAATTAAATGGAAATTCACAATACCTTAGTTTCCAAACTAGATTTCTTAACTAATCGCTTCCTAACACCAACTAGTAAACTTCTAACACCAACTTGATGTTTCCTGACATCGATTAATTTAATTCTGAAATCAACTAAATGTTTCCTAACAACAACTATTTTCTTCCTAATAATAACTAGTAATATTCTAACATATACTAATTGCTTTCATATATTAATTCTTGTCTCAAAACATCAACTAATTGTTCCCTACATCCAACTAATTGCTTTCTGATACCAACTAATTGTATACAAACCCCAACTAAACTCTTCCAAAATTAGCTTCAAATCATCTTAAATAAAAAAAGGCTGTCATTTATTTAAAATAACAGCCTATTAAAAATAAGATTTAATGCTATTTGTATTCTTTGGCTTCAACCTCTCCATTTAGAATCATAAGTCCATTCATAGCTAAAGATTTCATTTCGTCTTCACCGGGATAAACAAATACAGGAGCAAGATGCTGAACTCTTTTTGTAACTTCATCAACAAAAGGTTTACCATAAGCTATACCTCCTGTAAGAATAATTCCATCAATATCGCCCATTAACACAGTCGACATAGCTCCTATTTCTTTTGCTGTTTGATATGCCATTGCATCATGAATGAGCTTTGCCTTTTCATCACCGGCAGCAGCAGCTTGTTCTACTTTATAAGCATCATTTGTCCCAAGATATGCAACAAAACCTCCCTGACCTGTAATCATCTTTGATATTTCAACAAAAGAATATTTATTGCTGAAACACATTTTTACTAATGCACCTGCTGGTAAAGTCCCACTACGTTCTGGCGAAAATGGACCTTCACCATCCAAAGCCTGATTAACATCAATTACCCTGCCCTTTTTATGAGCTCCAACACTTATACCTCCACCAAGATGAGCAACAATAAGATTCATTTCCTCATATTTCTTTCCATTAGTTTTAGCATGTGTACGGGCAGTTGCTTTTTGGTTTAATGCATGAAATATTGATTGTCTTTGAAACAATGGATGTCCTGATATTCTCGCTATGTCATCAAATTCATCAACAACAACAGGGTCAGCAATAAATGCTCTTGCACCTTCAATGCTTTTAGCTATGTCATCTGCAATCAAACCTCCAAGATTACTTGCATGCTGACCCATTAATCCAACCCTTAGGTCTGCTAGCATTTTTTCATTTATAGCATATACTCCTGAAGGAATTGGTTTGACCATCCCTCCCCTACCTACTATAATAGATAATGTTTCAATTTCAATTCCGGCTAGTTTTATTTCATCCAATATGATATTCTTTCTGAATTCATATTGATCTGTTATATTCTTAAACTGACCGATTTCTTCAGAAGTATGTTTAATATTCTTAAGGAATATCTGTTTCAACCCCTCAAACACCGCAATCTTTGTTGAAGTTGAACCAGGATTTATTGCAAGTATTCTCTGTCTACTCATAAATTTAATGATTAAATTGTTTTAAATCCTCTCCTTTTAGGAGAGGATTTAGGTAAGGTGTTCTTATTTTGCTGTTAAAGCAGCCAAAGCAATTGAATAAAGCTTAGTAAGTTCACTATCTCCTCTTGAAGAAAGGATAGCTGGAACTCTTGCACCAACAACTATAGCACCTAATTCAGCACCACAAAGCTTAGTATTGGTTTTATAGAAAACATTAGCTGATTCAATATTTGGGAACAACAAACAATCTGCATCACCTGCTACTTCACTTTTTAATTTCTTTATCTCTGCACTTTCTTTATCTATAGCAACATCTAAAGCTAAAGGACCATCAACAACTGCGCCTTTAATCTGACCTCTGTCATTCATTTTAGATAAAATAGCTGCATCAACACATGCCGGCATAGTCGCTGACATTTGTTCAGTAGCTGCAATACATGCTACTTTTGGATTACTTATCCCTAATGCATGAGCAGTACTAATCAGATAATTTGTTAAAGTAAGTTTTTGTTTGAAATCCGGAGCAGGAATAATTGCAACATCACCAACAATTAATAATTTTGGATAATTTGGTGTTTCAATTACAGTAACATGAGTCAAAACTGCATTTGGATTCATCAAACCTGTTTCTTTGTTAAGGATAGCTCTCATATACTTATCAGTAGTTACTGCACCTTTCATTAAAAGATTTCCTTTACCTTCATTTATTAACTTTACAGCCAGTGAAGCAGCTTTCATTTCATCAGCTTCCTGTACTATAGTAAATTTGTTAACATCAATACCATCTTGTAAGCAAACTTTCTTTATAGTTTCTTCATCTCCAACAAGTGTAGCTTCTACAATTCCTTTGTCAACAGCATTGCTAACTGCACCTATAGTATGTGAGTCATTTGCATAAGCTGCTACTAAACGTTTCTTTTCTTTACTTTTTAAGACCTCAAACATTTGGTCTAATTTAGTGATTGCCATATAATTTCCTCCTTTTATTTTTTGATTTTTAAATGATTTGAATTTCGTGTCAAAAGTATAAAGAATTTTGATACTATATAATATATATAGCATAAAAAAAGCTCCTTCTTTTGAAAGGAGCTTTTTTAATTGATTATAAGAGTGATTTAATTTTCAATATTAGGTTTTTCCAATCCATATCCTTTTTTCTTGTCTTCTATTTTTAATAAGAATGCAAATATAAGAGCAAGTACACCAAAACTAGTAAAGATTAACATTGGTAGTGTATAATTATATTGTGTCATTTCATCTTTGCCAATCATAACTTTACCAACAATACAAAATCTATTTAAAACCCACCCAATTAAGGCAGGTGCGCACATTAAAGCCCATGCGTTTTGTAAAAGGAAAATTAGGGCATAAGCAGTACCAAGCTGCTTTTCTGGAATAATCTTTGGAACTGATGGCCACATTGCAGAAGGCACAAGAGAAAATCCAATCCCTAATAATAACATTAATGCTATTGCAATACTAAAATGATTGAGGAATGACAAAGAGAAAAGGAAATGCACCAATATGATAATAATAGAGCCAATAATCATAATTGTAGCTCCCTTTCCTTTACGATCATAAAGGTTACCAAAAAATGGAGTTAGAAGTATAGTACCAAAAGGAAGTAATCCTGGAATTGATCCAGCCCAATTTTCATCAACTCCATATTTTAACACCATTAAATTTGTAGCATATTTCAAAAATGGGAATACACCTGAGTAAAATAATGCACAAAGTATTGCAATATACCACCATCCTTTATTTGTAATTATTTTCCAAATATCTGACATTTTAAATGCTTCTTCTTCATCAACTACGTTATTATGTTTATCATAAGCAGCCTGTGATACATCAAGTTTTTTATCCTGGAAAATGTAAACGAAATATGCCATTAAACCAATACATAGCATAATTAAACCTCCAAGAATTGGGAAAGACACATGTCCAAAAGCTTTAGCTATAGGAAAAGCAGTTGAAAGTGCAAAAGCTGTTCCAAGTCTTGCGATTGCCACCTGTATACCCATTGCTGTAGCCATCTCTCGCCCCCTAAACCATTTCACAGTGACTTTTGAAACCGTAATACCCGCCACTTCAATACCTACACCAAATATTGCAAAACCTAATGAGGCAATCCAAACTTGAGCAGGATATGTCCAAAAAATAACATGCCAGTTAATTCCATCAAGAACATGAGTAGAAATTGCCCAATATTTTATACTAGCACCTAATACCATAACAAATGCCGATGTTATCCCGGTAAAACGCACTCCCATTTTATCTAATATAATTCCCCCGAATAATAAAAACAAAAAGAATACATTGAACCATCCATAGGATCCGGTAAACCAACCATAATCGGCACTATTCCAATGTAGTTGTTTATCTAACATACCTTCTAATGGCGACATAACATCTGCAAAGAAGTATCCTGCAAACATTGTAAATGAAACTATCGTTAAAGCAGTCCAGCGTGCTGCTTTCGATTCGCTTAGAATCTTATGAATCTTTTCAGTCATATTGCTTTATTTTATGTTTAAATATTTTTAATTGCGCAAAACTAAGATAAAATTCCGATATTTGCCGAATAATAATTCATTTTATTAAAAATTAACTAAAATAATATACTATAACAAAACAAATAATATGGCAATAATTGAATATAACGACGAATATTTTATGCGGGAAGC
>CAIWDQ010000652.1 GCA_903911455.1 uncultured bacterium | reverse complement strand
TATTCAGGCTTAAAAAAAGAATTTTGAAAAGAAATAAAAATAAGAGTATGATTATACCGGCTTTTTTTTTATTTTTGCAGAATAATTTATTTCATAATTACGAATTAAGAAGCAAATATTAAAAAATAAATCATGTCAGGACACAATAAATGGTCGACCATTAAGCGCAAAAAGGGAGCATTGGATGCAAAGCGTTCAAAGATTTTCTCGAGAGTTATAAAAGAGATAAATGTAGCTGTAAAAGAAGGCGGTCCCGACCCGGATGGCAATCCTCGTTTACGTTTGGCTATACAAAATGCAAAGGGCTGCAATATGCCTAAAGATAACGTACAAAGAGCGATAAGTAAGGCTTCGGATAAGGATTCGGCAAGTTTTGTGGAGGTTACATACGAATGTTATGCACCTCATGGAATCGCAATTTTTGTGGAGTGTACAACCGACAATGTGCAGCGTACCGTTAGTAATATCAGGTCATATTTTAATAAATATAATGGCAGTTTGGGTATGAACGGCTCGCTTTTATTTTTATTTGACAGAAACGGTATTTTTACTATCCCAGAAGCCAATATGGTTTTAGACGATGTTGAATTAGATTTGATTGATGCAGGTGCTGAAGATATTCAGCTTGAAGATGGCTATTATACCATAACTACTGTGATGGAAGACTTTGGGAACATGGTAAAGAAGCTTGATGAATTAAAAATTGAAGCAGAAAACGCCGAACTTCAACGCATTCCAAAAAATGTGGAAAAAATTAGTGTGGATAATGCTAAAAAAGTAATGAAATTGATTGATGTGATCGAAGAAGATGATGACGTTACCAATGTTTTCCATAACATGGAAATGTCGGACGAATTGATGACGGAATTAGAGAAATAGTTTAATAAAAACTAATAAAAAAAGGAGACTCGCCAAAAGCAGGTCTCCTTTTTTATTTATGTCTAAAATATTAATAAAATAACTCGAATAAAGTAGTATCAAAAGGAGCGCAAAAGATGGAAGAGTCGTACTGAAAAGTATTTCCATTCTTTTTGACCGACCATTGAACATGCATCTTCTGTGCACCAAAAGTTCTGCATTTAGAGGTAGAATCATAAGAATTTCCTAAACCAACCTGAGGAGTTGAGTTGCAACAAGTATAACAGGCAGGCTGGCTGTTAACATAAGCGTATCCTATCTGATCGTTAGCGGCATTAGGCAAAGTGTTCTTCACATGTATCTTAAAATAGGCATCACAATAGATATTATAAGTTGGAGTATAAGTACCGCCCGGTAATGCAGTTACGGCAATGTCGTATGTATGATCGAAGTATTTATCTTTGGAAACTATAACCTGAAAAGCCGCATCTTTATCTTTAACATATTCAAGATGGAAACTCCCGTTAGCATCAGTAACTGCACTAGCCACTACAACATAAGTTGGATTATAACTTCCAGAAACTATCTTAGATGAAAGGAATTGCACGTCGGCTCCTGAAACATATGCCTTTTGATTGGGATCATATATTCTCCCGTTTAATACAATAGTATTATTAACATCTTTTTTGCAAGAAAATATAAAATAAACAATAGCAATTATACTTAAAATAGCTATTGGTTTAAAGAACTTAAATGTTTTCATGAGCATTAATATTAATAATACAAAATTACTACATATTTTGATTAATACGTTCTTTTTATCTTATTATTTTTTAAAAAAATGCCTAAAGTCAGACTTATTCAAATCATAACTTTAGGCACTTCAAACTTAAAGTACTTTAGGCACTTATTTTAAAATATCTTTGGATATTTAGTAGGATTTACATCATGCATAACATTATAAACTGCATCAAATACATCCTCAGCATTAGGATTAGAGAAATAATCACCATCATTACTATACGCAGCACGATGAGCTTTAGCAGTTACTGTTCGTGGTTCAGAATCTAAAAAGTTATAAGCTTTCTGATCTTCCAACACTTTCTGCATCATGTAAGCAGTTGCACCACCCGGAACATCTTCATCAAAGAAAACAACTTTATTAGTTTTCTTTATTGATTTAAGAATAGTATTGTCAAGATCAAAAGGCAAGAGACTTTGTACATCAATTAATTCGCAAGAGATTGAAAACTCCCTTAATTGATTTACCGCATCCTGAGCTATACGAACACACGATCCATAAGTAACTAATGTAATGTCATTCCCTTCGTTTAATATTTCTGCCTTCCCTAAAGGTAATCTATACTCTCCAATGTTATCAGGAAGCTTTTCTTTTAAACGATAACCATTTAATGGTTCAATAATCAAAGCCGGATCGTCGGAAGCTAACATTGTATTGTAAAAACCTGCAGCCTGAGTCATATTACGTGGAACTAAGACATATATACCGCGAATAGAATTAATAACCATACTAAGTGGAGAGCCCGAATGCCAAATACCAACCAGACGATGACCGCGAGTACTTATTATAAGAGGCGCTTTCTGACCACCTTTAGTTCTGTATTGTAAAGTTGCTAAATCATCACTCAATGTCTGCAAACCATATAAAAGATAATCAAAATATTGTATTTCGGCAATTGGACGAAGACCTCTTAAAGCCATCCCAATTCCCTGACCAATAATGGTTGTTTCGCGAATACCTGTATCAGTAATTCGTGTTTCTCCATATTTAGCTTGCAATCCTTCCAATGATTGATTAACACCACCAATACCTCCTACATCTTCACCAAAAATAACTGCATTTGGATAATGAGAAAAGATATTATCATAATTCTTTTGTAAAATCTCTCTACCTGCAACCATAGGAGATGTAGAAGAGAATTCAGGTTTGATTTCTCTAACCTTTAAAGCACTGTAAGCACTTTCGCTGTACAAATGTGAGCTATATTTTTCACGACCTTCTTCCATTTCTTTCTCTAACCATTTAGTAACGTTAATCTTTAACGAATTGGCAGGATTACTACATTGGTTGCAAATCAGACGAAGAATTTTACGCGCTGCAGCTATAATATCTAAACGAATTGGTTCACCAATAAATTTTAAGTCTTGTTTTATACGAGCTATTCTATCTGTTTGAGCACAATTACAAGTTGTGATATTGCATAATTCTAAAAACTCATCTCTTTTCTTTTTAAATGGAGCTATAAAATCATTCCATTTACGTTTGCTGGCATCTTTAATTGTTGCAACAGCATCAACTTCTATTTTATCAAGTTCTTCGGCAGTAGCAATTCCTTCGGTTAATATCCATGCACGCATTCTTCTGATACCATCAAATTCAACTTCCCATTCTAATCTTTCTTTTGATTTATAACGTTCGTGCGAACCTGAAGTAGAATGTCCTAAAGGTTGAGTACATTCTTGTATATGGAATAAAACCGGAGCATGTTCTGTTCTGCATTTCTCAATTCCTTCTTTATAGATGCGGCAAAGCTCAGCATAATCCCAGGCTTTGGCTTTATAAATATAATACCCCTCCCCTTTCTCGTTTCTTGCAAAACCAGAAAGTATTTCCGATATATTTTGTTTAGTTGTTTGATATTTGGCAGGTACAGAGATTCCATAACCATCATCCCAAACAGATATTGCCATAGGAACCTGTAATACACCAGCAGCATTTATTGTTTCCCAGAAATGGCCTTCAGAAGTACTTGCATCACCTATGGTTCCAAAAGCTACTTCATTACCTCCATCAGAAAACTTATTTCTTTCGCTTAATGGTTTTTCGTTTCTATATACTTTAGATGCCAATGCCAGACCTAATAATCTAGGCATTTGTCCTGCGGTTGGCGAAATATCTGAAGAGGAGTTTTTCTGATCTATAATACTTTTCCATTCACCATTCTCATCTATGCTTTTAGTTGAGAAATGATTATTCATTAATCTGCCGCCATTGGTTGGATTTGCTTTTGGATCGGTATCGCCATATAGTTGAGCGAAGAACTCATCAATGGTTAAAAGATTTGAAGCCATCATAAAGGTTTGATCGCGATAATATCCCGAACGCCAGTCTCCATTTCTGAATTCCTTAGCCATTGCAAGCTGAGGGATTTCTTTACCATCGCCGAAGATACCGAAGTTAGCTTTACCGCCCAATACTTCTTTTCTACCTAATGTACTTGCCTGACGACTTTCATTTGCTATACGATAATCTCTTAGTACTTCTTCTTTATTAAATTGTTGTATTTTATTTTTTGCTGTTATGTTCTTTGCCATGTTTTATAATTTTCACTAATTAAACAAAAGTAATGACTAATAGTTTATTTTAATTATGAATTATGAATTATGAATTATGAATGAGTGGATTAGGAGACTAAGTGATGGAGAGAGTAGGAGAGGGGGAGACTGAGAAAATAATGCAATAGGCTTTGAGTAATTCTAATTTTTTAATAAAGCATGAGAGTTCTCTTTAGTTTTGTGGTTTTTTTTTGATATTAATATTTATAATTATTCGATGTAGGAATGTTAATCTTCAAAAAGGTATTTTCAAATCTTAAATTATTTATAAAAATTTTATCTACTACTTTAATAATTCAAACTATTTAAGGAAAACGATGGCCTGTTTTTTTAAAATGGGCACTTGTATGAACTTACATCCGACCATATTTTAAAAAACGGGCACCTGTATGAACTTACATCGGGCAATTTTTTGAAAAACGGGCATCCGGTCAAGTGACCATCGGGCAATTTTTTTAAAAACGGACATCCGGTCAAGTGACCATCGGGCAATTTTTTGAAAAACGGGCGTTGATTTTTTTATTTATAATAAAATTTTTCAAAAAAATTATATCATAAATAACTCATCAAAAAACAAAATCTAAAAATAAAAGCTGAATTCAATTTATAAATGCAACTTTTTGGTTTGACAAATATATTGATAAAAATTCAATTGGTGTTAAATACTTTAATTTTTTTCTTGGTCTATTGTTTAAAATG
>CAIWDQ010000651.1 GCA_903911455.1 uncultured bacterium | reverse complement strand
TTACGGTTTCTTCCGGAGGTAGAAACTGGACAATAACCATTTATTCAAATGGGCAAATGTATGCTCAGATGGCTTATGGATCAGCAACACTCAATCCTTACTCGACAGTTTCTTTAGGCTCTCTTTCGTATAATTTATAAATTAAAAGAAAATGAAATTAAATATCATATTTAAAACATCCTTTTTTATCGGAATACTATTGTTGACATTTAATAAAGGAGTTATAGCTCAAGATCATAGCAAAGCCATTGCAGCAGCTGATACAAGCTACTTTTCGCCAAATAAAAATGATGGGTGGCAATTGTTTAATTCTTATATAAGTACATATCAAAAAGATAGCGCTCAATTAGAAGTAATTATTCAACATTCAAATACCATTAATTGGAGACAAGAGCAATATATTGGAAGAATAAAACACCAAGTTTTACAACCAAGAAGAGGGCAAAGTCTGTTATTTAATTTACTCAGTGATATTTACAAGTTGCGTATTGAAGATAATGGAAAATGCTATTTAAGCTTTGTGACTGGCTCATTACCCGTCAATAATCTTGTAGTAATTCCTGTAAAAATTTTTTACAAATTATGAACTAAATGTTTATGGAAAATAAATTATTGCAAAGCTTAAATTATAAATGTGTGAAAATTTTTATACAAATAATACACCATAGACTAAATATAGCTCTGTTTGGGCTTATTTTTTTAAGTTGCTCCACTCTCTATTCTCAAGTCAATTATGTACGCACATGGACCGCTACAGCACCAGAAAGTGATCCAAATAGATTGATTACACGTCCTTTAAGTGATGTTAAGCAAACAACTCAATACCTTGACGGTTTAGGGCGTCCAATTCAAACCGTAGCAAAACTAGGTTCTTTGGAAACAAGCAGTAACAGCAATAGAGATTTGGTAGTGGGTGTTGGATATGATAATCTCGGCCGCGAATCAATTAAATATCTACCATATGTTGCAACTAGTGCTGACGGTACTTATAAAACAGACGCTTCGACATCACAACCTGCTTTTTATAATGGTAGCAGCCCAATCACAGGTCAGGGAGAAAATGGTGCTAATGCACATACTCTTATCAATTTTGAATCTTCGCCATTTAACAGACCTGTTTCAGTCATTGCCCCTGGTAATAGTTGGGTGGGTAATAGTCTTGGTGTGCAATCTGGTTATTGGAACAATACTTCTACAGATGATGTGAAAATGTGGACTGTAAGTAGTCTGATAAATAATGGTACTGGCGTTTTTGCCAGCTATAGCATGAATGGTGCATATGCTGTTGGGAAATTGTATAAAACGATTACTACAGATGAAAATCAGAACCAAGTAGTTGAATTTAAAGATGTTGAAGGGAAGATAATACTGAAAAAAGTACAGTCTGATCCTGGAACTACAGATAATGGGTCGGGAAGTGGTTATACTAATTGGTTTTGTACGTATTATATTTATGATATTATGAGCAATCTGCGGGCTGTTATTCAACCAGCAGGTGTAGCCGCACTTGTTCTTAATGGGTGGTCACTAGCATCACCAATAATAGATGAACAATGTTTTAGATATGAATATGATGCCCGTAATAGAATGGTGATGAAACAAGCCCCTGGTGCAGGTGCGGTATATATGGTTTATGATGCTCGAGATAGATTGGTAATGACACAGGATGCTAATATGCGTGCTCTAACAACACCACAATGGATGGTAACTGTTTATGAAAATAACTTTAATCGCCCTATACAAACAGGCTTATTGAATGGGACAAGTGGTGATTTTAATACTCACTTAAACTATGCTTATGTAAGTACTTCTTATCCAAGTACAGCAAATGGCTTTGAGTTATTAACTGTAACACATTATGACGATTATAATAGTTTACCAAATGGTTTGTCGAATAGTTTAATCCCAACTTGGAACAATCAATTCTTATCTACTGATAACGGAACTTTTCCTTATCCGCAAATGCCGGCAATAAATTCTTCGACCACTACCACAGGATTAGTAACATGGACGCAGACTAAAGTATTATATAGCAGCCCCGCTGTTTATTTATCAACAGTAAATATATATGATGATAAAGGAAGAGTAATTCAAAATCAAAATCAAAACATTACAAGTGACCCAAATGGTATAAATGGCCTTAATGTAACTACTACTCAGTATACTTGGTCAGGTCAAGCTCTTAGGGTAGTGCAAAGTCAACAGAAGTTTGGCAATAATTCACAAACTACTGTAACTGCATCTAAAATGACTTATGACAATTTAGGAAGATTAAAACAAACTGAAAAACGAATCAGCAATAGTTTGGTGAATAATAATACAATGACAAGCTATAACACCATATCTGTAATGCAGTATGATATGCTGGGTCAATTAAGGACTAAACAATTAGGCAGTCAAAAAGATGCTAATGGTAATTATAACGGCACGCCGTTAGAAACGCTTACTTCTGATTATAATATTCGTGGATGGTTGTTAGGTGTGAACAGAGGATATGTTAGAGATATTGGATCTACTAATGCTGCCAACACAATTGATGGTCTAACAAATAGCGGAGAGACATTTACAGGTGGATTTTCGGGAACTACTGTTTATCTCACCACAAATTATTTTGGTTATGATCTAGGGTATGATAAAACAAACAATAACCTTATTAATGGCCAAACATACTCTGCTTCCCAGTACAATGGTAATATAACAGGTATCGTGTGGAAGAGTGCAAATGACAGCCGCGTTCGTAAATATGATTTTACTTATGACCCTGTAAACAGACTTAAAACAGCAACCTTTAATCAATATACCGGCTCAACTTTTAATCAAAGCGCTGGTGTCAATTATACCGTTAATAATTTGCAATATGATCCAAATGGAAACATATTATTCATGAATCAAATGGGTCTAAAAGTAAACTATACATCAGGTCTAATAGATCAGCTGAATTATAATTATTATAACGGCAGTAATAAGTTGCAACAAGTGACAGATAATCAAAATGATAATACCAGTACTTTAGGTGATTTTAAATACAATTCTGGTTCTAAAACTTCAACGGATTATACTTATGATAACAATGGAAATCTTATTAGCGATGCCAACAAAAACATTAGTAATATTCAATACAATTATTTAAATTTACCGCACTCTGTTACAACTAGCAAAGGAATTATCACTTATACTTATGATGCATCAGGTAATAAGCTTCAGAAAACAACCCAAGATTATACCAATAGTACAACAACAGTTGCCACGTATATTGGTGGTAGTATTTATATAGGCGATAATTTACAATTTGTAGCACATGAGGAGGGTAGAATAAGGGCAAATACTAGTAGTAACGGATATATTTTTGACTACTTTTTAAAAGATCATTTAGGGAATACAAGGATGGTACTTACTGATGATAATACACAGATTAGCCCTATTTTGGAGACTACGCACTATTATCCTTTCGGGCTGGTAATGAAAGGCATTAGTGTTCTTGAGTCTGGCAAACCAGAGAACAAATACAAGTATAATGGTAAAGAACAACAGCATCAAGAGTTCAGCGATGGCAGCGGATTAGAGTGGTATGACTATGGAGCAAGAATGTATGATGTTCAAGTTGGGAGGTTTTTTAACATTGATCCAGCAAACGAAAATTATAAATCTTCTTCGCCTTATGTATATGGGGCTAATAATCCTTTAAGATTTATTGATATCTTAGGCCTTGGTCCTGGGGACAGAATTAAGAAAGCAGAATCTTTTGAAGGGACTCCTTATAAACAGCAATCAGAATGGAATAAGAATAATGTACAAACCTATTTAAGAACTGGAAATAGCAAGGAAGCATTAGAATATCTTGATTGTTCAGAATTTGTTTGTAGAGTTTTGGCAGATGATGGTATTACAAATGGAATAAAATCAATGACAACTAAAGAATTATCTGATTTTTTAGCAGAAGAAGATAAATTTATAAAAAGTGTAGATGAACCTAAGCCTGGCGATATTTTTTTATGGCGAAATGGAGATGAAGGACATACCGGTATTGTTGTTAGTTATGACTCAAAAACAGGAGATGTGGAAACTTCTGAGGCACGAGGAAAAGCATATGGTACAGTAAGAGTTAATAGAGATTTATCCGCATTTACTTCAATGCAAGGGTGGAAGGGTTTTTTTCGACCAAAAACCGAAAAACCAGATAAAAATTCTAAAACGACAAGCGACAAACGACATTATTCCCAGGAAGAATATAACAAAATAATGAATAATGCTAAAAAAGTACTTCAAGAGGCAAAAAACATATCAGAACAATTTAAACGAGATAGAATGGAGGAAGAAAATTTGCGAAAACAAAGAGAAGCAAGAGGTTCGATTTTAGAATAATGATGAACTATCAAACAAGTTAATTATATTTTATGTTGATAAGAAATTTAGTTATAGTAGTCTTTTTTATTTTTTTAAACAGTTGTAATGATTATATAAATCCCAATAATGGTATAAGAAAGGACGGTTTACATAAAAATAAAAATTCATTATCAAGCGATACACTTGAAGATATAGTAATAAAAGATAAAAACAAGGTGGTGTCAAATTTTGATTTTTTAGGGATAAGTAAAAAAAATAGAGAGGCTAACATTGGGTTTTTACAAGGAGTTGCGAAAAGTGACTCTTCTGGTCCCTATATAATAAAAGATATCATTACTGATACTCTAAGTTTTCGTTTGCTTTTTTATCCTAAAAATGATGACAAGAGCTTGGTTAATTTTAGTAATTTTAAAAGGGCTGAAGATAATAATTACCAAGATTATATATGTTTTGCTTTTGTTTATGTCATGGTAGATCCCTATAAAATGAAAGATTACCATGCTGATAATGTAAGATATCCGATTATTGTAAAATCGTTTGTGAGAAAAAAAAATGATTGGGATTTTGTAAATAGTTCAAAAATTCAAAATCAATCAGAGTTAAGTAAGTTTGAAATAAAAAGTATATATGAAACGATATCTTTAATTAGGTAGTTAATAGAATATCGATTATATCAAAAGGATAGATATATTATTTTGTAACTAAGCCAACTCACAGCTTTGATGCAATTATATCAAAAGGATAGATATATTATTTTGTAACTAAGCCAACTCACAGCTTTGATGCAATACTAATTAACCAATACCGACTCATTTAAAGTAATATTTTGTTACGATTAAACATAACTACTTATCAATATAGTGATGACAGGTTTACAGAAGTATTAAAAACGATAATTAGTAAATCGGACTCTCTCAGTCAGTCTTCGATAAAAAGAACGCCAAACCATTGCAGTCAAAAACATTCTCTTTTGTGATTCTTTGAAGGAATGTTTATCACTGCAATGTCCTAACGGATTGCTTTGCAGTTTGGCATACTTTTTCCTCATCCTTCCTTCTTTCGGGAAGCTCTTGTGTCTGTATATACCTGTTTGTCTTTTCACTGCCTCGGCTTCGCTCTCGTTGATTCAAAGCCTTCACAAGTATATACATCCACCCGCTTCCTTCTGTTGTTATGCTCGCCTGTCGGCCATTGTCTGCGTTACGGGTTGTTATTGGCACAAATAACCCACAACTTATGTAAACATGCCACATAACAACCCTCACTGTGCTTCCATCGCACTCATTCTTCATGCTTTACTGTAAGCCCCAGAAAATGGCACTCGCACGGCAAATCCAATCGTGCCTCATTCCTTTGCCTTTGACGGCGAGCTCCTGCTTCGGTGTGGGCAAGTGTGCCACACCATCATAGCTTCTTTTGGCTGAAGGCTCTTTTACCTTTTAGAATTTGTATAAAAAGAAATTATGAAAATTTTTCTTTACACATAGAATAATATGATTATTTTACATGAATAAAGGATAACTAAATATTATGAATGATTCAGTTAGTAAAAATGCAAGCACCGATATAATTGACCACCCCTTTGATGATTTGTAAGGTCGATGCAATCCGATTTAAATTGACCACATCATTCCGGAGTAAATTGACCACCTAAGAAGAAAAAGAAGTTCATGTTGTTAGGAACCATAATGTTGAGATTAAAACTCCACATTAATGGCAAACAATCCGATCAGCATGATTAAGATT
>CAIWDQ010000650.1 GCA_903911455.1 uncultured bacterium | reverse complement strand
TAGTATTAAGGAAAGAATTGATTATTCATATGGAGAGAAGAAAATAATTTCAAAATTAGGAAAAGGAACAGATATAGTATTATCTTTACCGGAAATAAATACACATAAAAAAGAATTGTAAAATGAGTATAAAAATAATAATAGCTGATGATCATAAGATAGTTAGAACAGGAATAAAAAGCATGCTCGAAAAAGAACATAATCTTGTTATTATAGGAGAAGCAGAAAATGGGAGAGATGCTGTTAAGATAGTTTGTGAGTTGAAACCTGATATTGTTCTAATGGATATTGGCATGCCACAATTAAATGGCATTGAAGCTACCAAACAAATTTCAGAAGCAAAAATAAACACAAAAATTATTGCATTATCAATGCATTCTGATAAACATTTTATTATAGGAATGTTTAAAGCTGGTGCTTCAGGGTATCTCTTAAAGGACTGCGCATATAATGAACTAATAGATGCAATTAATACAGTTTATAATAAAAAGATATATCTCAGTAAAGAAATTACAGGAATAGTGATTAATGAATTAGTTGGCTTACTTGCTGGTGGCAACGATCAAGGGAATTTATTATCAAGTCGTGAAAAAGAAATCCTTCAATTGATTGCAGAAGGTATTCCTACTAAAATTATTGCCGAAAAATTATTTTTAAGCTCAAAAACTATTGAAACACATCGTAAAAACATTATGGATAAACTTGAGATTCATACTATCCCCGAACTTACTAAATATGCAGTAAGAGTTGGGTTAACTTCTCTTAATTAAGAAGCATAGAAATAACTAATATTTACACTCCTCTTTGTAACAAAATAAAACCCCAATTATTAGCCCTTCTATTTTAAGATATTTAAATCGTCATTATCAGGAAATCCCTTATATACAGATTCACTCTATTTAGTAATTTTACCTCCCTTTAGAAAACATGAGAAATATCATCTTATTTAATACCTAAATTAGTTTGAATCTAAATAAAAAAAGTGACTTTTACATTAACACTTTATTAAATGAATATAACAATTCTACTTGCAGATGATCATGAAATTGTAAGAGCTGGCTTAAAAAACCTTCTCTTAAGCGATAGCAATCTTACTATTATTGGCGAAGCAGTGAATGGGAAGCAAGCAGTAGAAATGGCTATAGCCCTTCAACCAGATGTTATGATAATGGATATTGGAATGCCTGTTTTAAATGGGATAGAAGCTACAAAACTTATTTATAAATCTATTGATAAAATAAAAATTATTGCATTGTCAATGCATGTTGATAAACATTTTGTAATTGGAATGTTTAAAGCAGGTGCAACTGGGTATTTACTTAAAGATTGTGCTTTTGAGGAGTTAATCAAAGCAATATATATTGTTAACAAAGGGAATTACTATTTAAGTAATGAAATTAACAATATAAATATCTCAGAATTTTCTGGCAATTTAGAAAACTTAAAATGGTCGAACGAAAGCAATCTAACCGATAGAGAAATAGAAATTCTTCAAATGATCACCGAAGGACATTCTACTAAGATAATCGCCGACAAACTTATTTTAAGTGCAAAAACAATTGAATCGCACCGTAAACACATTATGGATAAATTAAATCTCTTCACAATTCCCGAATTAACAAAGTATGCAATTAAAATGGGATATACTTCATTAGACTAATCAAAAGCATTTTAATGTCTATAAATGATTTAATATATTTAATCTATTGATTTTTGGTTCTTGTCCCCTTTCAGTAGTGCTGCATCAATAAGTTTGTTTATTTCTTCAAGTTTTTCATCTGACACATTTCTAAGCTTTTCATTAATACTTAAAGGTTTTTCTTTACGATATAGCTGATGTAAATGACTATTTTCGATATTAACATCATTTGTATCGGGAATCCATTCAAGTAAATCATTAGGTGTGCACTGAAAAAATACACATAGATTTTCCAAATACTCAAGGTTTAATTTCACAAAATCATTTCTTGTTACCTTTGTAGCAAACTTTGTAGAGAATCCTGCTCTTACTAAAGCAGCAAAAGCTTGTTTTATATCTCTCTCAAATATCATCCGGGTGAAGTTGAAAATTATCATTTCTTGTTTTTTTAAATCGTTTAGTAATTAATCGCAAAGATAAACTTTATCATTGATTATATTCGATTTTATTATTATTATCATAAATT
>CAIWDQ010000649.1 GCA_903911455.1 uncultured bacterium | reverse complement strand
CGTTCATCGATGATAAAACCAATTCCTTCACTATAAGGCATGGTGCCAGGGAATGATTGGGCAAAACTTGCATAACGTGGAAATTCAATAATTCTACACTGTTTGTGATAATATTTTCCAAAATTATGTGCCTTTATTTTATATGAAAAAAATAATACTTGCATTAATGTTTTTTTTCTTTATTCAAATTATTTATAATTCACATTGACTTACAAATTCAATGCCAATATATTTGCAAATGTACGTTTTCTTTCTTACAATAATGGTATAATTCTATTATAATTGTAAGTTGAATGTAAATATTGTTATTTAGTTGCTATTTAGAAAGGGAATTGAGTAAAATAACGTTATTCATTCTTCTGCTCTTTTATATTTAAACCCGAGCTTCGGTTATAAATATAAAAATCATCATCATTATAATAAAAAAAATAAACCTATTGTTGCCTATGTAGGAGCAATGGCAGCTTCAGCCGCTTATGGAATAGCAGCTTCATGTGATAAAATCATTTGCAGTGATCAGAACTCCATAGTCGGAAGTATTGGCAGTTATGTAACCTTGCTTGATAAGAAAAAAAGCATGGAAGCAGACGGAATCTTCAGTGAAGAAATTTACGCTTCTGATTCTTCTGAAAAGAATTTAGATATCAGATCTGCATTAGCAGGAGATAAAAAGCCAATACTTGCAACCCTTAAAGTCTACAATGACAGATTCACTTCAATTGTCATGACAAGCAGACCGGGTATTATCACCACACAGACAACAAACCCTTTAAAGGGTGCAACAATATTTGCAATAGATGCTTTAGGTATGAATCTCATTGATGAAATAGGAAACATGAGTCTTGCTAAGAAGCATTGCCAGCAATTAAGTACAAGTAATTATTCATTAAAAAAAGACGATATGACAAAAATTTCATTTAAATCAACCATGTTAGCCATTGGCTCAATCTTCACTACAAAAGTAGATGGAGATGAAATAACAGAAGCAGAAGTGCTACAGTTGGAAACTACTCTGGGAGAACGTCAGGTAAGCATTGACAATCTCAACATTATTGTTTCAGATAAAGAAACAGAAATAGTAAATCTAAATAAAAGAGTTGCCGAATTAGTTACAGGCAGCAATACCCTGCAATCAGCTTTGACAGCAACCGAAACAAAACGCGATTCTTATCTTGCTGAATTAAATCTTCGCCCCGGAACAACCCCAACAACACCTGTTGTCGCTGTTGATCCAATAGCCGTAACAAACACTATAGTCGTTGACGAAATCAACGAAGAAGCCAAAAAATACCGTACTTAATGAAATGTATTAATTTTATAACTTTAAGTACTTTAGGCATTTTAGGCACTTTAAGTACTCTTAATAACCGTAATTCGTAATTCGTAATTCGTAATTTTTTAAAAAGATGGATTTAACAAAACCTATTGACATCACCGCCATAAATAACACTGCAAAAATTTATGACAAACAAATCAGGACTTTGAATACATTGGATGCAATGAATGTTCTTAAAAATTTCGGTTTGAGAACCGGATTTAAAGAATCAGTTGACATCCACGAATTTCAAAATGCCTTTGGGAACTCTAAAAAGTACACTGGTAGCTTTACCGGTGGTATTGCTATCGGAGCAATAGTTCCACGTAACCTGAAGATTTATCCGGTCGTTTATGAGATGATGGATGAACCTGAACGCTACAGAGCCACATTTATCAATGATGTAGCTTGTGGTAAGATTTTAGAATAACAACTTTTGAACTATGGATGGTTCAGAGGGGAATTGAAAACGCTTCTGAAGAATTGTACAATGTATTGTTCTCTGCTGTACGTTCAGACGTTGTTACAGATACAGGAATTGAATTTGCTTTCAACGGTTTGGAAACTATCATTGCTGCTGACATAGTGTCAACTAAGATCTCTGCAGGCAATAAAAATTATTACGATGCAGGAGTTGCTTTCACAGCTTCAAACATTGGTGATAAATTAAAAGCGATGTGGAGATCTGCTCATGCTACCATGAAACAAAAAGGTGGCAAAATGTTTTTATCAGTTGCTTTGGCTGAAATGTATGATGATTGGTTTTTCTCAACTCATGATAAGTGGCCACAGGTAGACATGTACGGACAAACTCTTTTAGAAGGCTCTAACGGTTTGGTAACTTTTGTAAAACTGTCTAACATGAATAACCAACGTGTTATTTTAACTATGGACGGTAATATTACTTATGGTACCGAATCTATCAACGACATGAAAAACTTACAAGCTTTTCAGTCAGGAAATCCTTATGTATTTACAGCCACTATGAAATATACTTTTGGCTTACAGCTAGAAAGTGTGCATCAACGTAAATTTATCGTAAGTAAAGTTTATTAACAATAAGTACTTAAAGTGCCTAAAATGCCTTAAGTACTTAAAGTTTTGAAACAATTAAAATCTAAATAAATGCTTAATTTAAGGCTATAGCCTTATTTAGTTTCTTTATATTTTAGGTTATAACCTTAAAAATATAATATAATTTAACTGTATTTTTCCTTTTCTTTATTATGATTTTTATATTTATAACCGAAGTCAGGGTTTAAATATAATAGAGAAGAAGAAATCTATTCCTTAACAAACTTCTTAACCATTGTCCCCTTATCTAAAGTTAGTTTTAAAATATAAACTCCATTTGATAAATGGGAAACTTTTATAGTTGTTTTATTATTTATATATGATGTATAAAGAGTTTGACCAATAATATTAATTATCTCTAGTTTTTGTTCTTTATTAATGTTGGTTTCAATTGTTAAATTATCATTAGTAGGGTTGGGGTAAATAGAGATTTCATTATTTATTGTGTTTTCTTTTATTCCTACAAACTCTGAAAGAGAACGTTTCCAAACACCTTTGACCTTTGTTCCTGAATAAATGTAGTTCCCATTTATAACTAATGTATTTATATTAGTATCTGTTAAACCTGTATTTACTGTTTTCCAACTTGAACCATTATCCGAAGACCAAAATACACCGTAATATTGAGTCCCTGCAAATATATTATTTCCATTTATTACTAATGCGTAGATTCTATTAAAGAAACTTGAAGAGAAGATATTAGTAACAGATGTCCATGTACTTCCATTATTTGTTGAAAGGAAAATACTATCGTTATAAGTCCCTGCAAATATGATACTATCTCTTACTGTTAAAGTTGTAATTATTTTATTTCTTAAACTTGTAGAATCCCAACTACCACCATTATTTGTCGACAAATATACACCATTATTAGTTCCTACGTATACAATATTACCATTTATTGCTAATTTATTTACATATACATTTAAACCAGTAGAAGTCCAACTACTTCCATTGTTAGTAGATAGATAAACTCCTTGACCGCCTGCAAAGATATTATTTCCATTTATTGCAAGTGTACTAATATTACTATCTGTTAAACCCACATTAACTGTACTCCAACTGCCTCCATTGTTAGTTGATAGAAAAACACCACTATATTCTGTTGCTGCAAAAGTATTATTTCCACTTGTAGCAATAGCATTAATATAAGGACTTTTTAAACCAATATTCACATCTGTCCAAGTATTTCCATTATTTATTGATAAAAATATACCAAAATTAGAACCGGCATATATATTATTCCCATTTTCGGCTAATGTGTTTACATTGGGATTTGATAATCCTGTATTCTTAGAAGTCCAATTATTTCCATCATTAGTTGACAAAAATACACCATTTTCAGTACCTGCAAAGATATTGTTTCCGCTAATGGATAATGCATAAATATTCCTATCAAAAGCTAATAACCCAGTATTAATAGGACTCCAAGTATTCCCATTGTTTGAAGATAAATACACTCCACCACTACCATTAGTACCTCCATCAGTTCCTGCAAAAATATTGTTGCCGTTTTTCATTATTGTATTCACTCTGATACTATCGTTTAAACCAGAATTTATAGCAGTCCAATTGACTCCATTATTTGAAGAATAATATAATCCATAATTTGTCCCTGCATAAATATTATTTCCACTTGTTAATAAAGAAGAAATGTAATAAGGAATATTAGCTAAACAATTAGTCCAACTATTCCCATTATTATTAGATACAAAAACACCTGCACCTGAAGTTCCTGCAAATATGTAGTTACCATTTATAGCTAACTTATGAACCATACCAATTACTCCTATATTAGCCAATGACCAACTATTTCCATTGTTTATAGATACGAACACTCCGGCATCTGTTCCTGTAAAAATATTGTTCCCACTAAAAGCGAATGCATAAACATTGGGGTTTGTTAAACCCGTATTTATTGCAGTCCAACTAATTCCATTATTGGTAGAAACAAACGCACCTCCACCTTCAGTTCCTGCAAAAATATTATTCCCATTAATTGCAATTGTATTAATATTAAGATTTGTTAAACCGTTATTTATGGCAGTCCAGTTATTCCCATTATTTGTTGACAAAAATATACCTTTGCCGACTGCAAAATCAGAATTACTTGAACCTGCATAGATATTGCTACCATTAGTAGCTATACAAGAAATTTTACCACCTCCCCAAGGTCCATTAGTCTGCTGCCATTGTGCATTTGCAAAGTTTATTAAAAAGATTGCAATAGTTAAAATGATAATCTTTTTCATGTTTTAAAAATATTTATTGTTTTATGAATTTTTTTATTATAGTTATTTTATCTGTACTAAGTTTTAAAATATATACTCCTTTTGCAAAAGCAGAAGTATTTATTGTAGTTTTACTATATATATTAGATGTATAAAGATTTTGACCAAGTATATTTATAATTTCCAGTTTTTGTTTTGTATTTATATTAGTTTCTATTGTTAGATTGTCTTTTGTGGGGTTTGGATATATTTTTATTTCTAAATTTTCTTGTTTTATTTCATTTATACCTGCTGATAAGCCTTTTATACGAAAAATAGGATTTACATGTACACCATTATAATAATTAAAATATCCCATTACATAATAAGTATCATTTGCACCTTTATTAATATTACATACAATAGGTAAAATCGAATTAGGTGTAAATACACTATCTAATCCTTCCCCTTTAAAATAATTAGTATCTATAAACCCATTTATATCTGTTTTACATATATTGTTTCTTAAATATCCTTGATAGTGTGTGAAAGAACCTCCTATTAAGTAACCATTATCTGAAGTTGGACAAACACTTTTAATTCCTTCTCCATTTAGAAATGATATTGTATTAAAATTATTAAAAGTAGTATCTAAAGAGCCATTCGGGTTTAACCTAAGTAAACTTAATATTGTATTGTTATAAGTAGTTGTGCTAGCCCCTGCTACAATTATTTTATCATCGTTTTGAACAAAAAGCGGGACAGGTGAAGTATAAATTAATGAGTTTCCATTTGTAAAAATAGATTTAAAAGTAGTATCTAAATTGCCTAAGGTATCTATACGGCACATTCTTATAATTGGCACTGTATCATATCTTGTAAAACCATTTGAGCCAGTACTATAAAGTAATAATTTATCATTAGAATATTTTAAAAACCCAAATACAAGACCATTTGTTCTATGACAAAAATTAGTATCCATTCTTCCATTCGGTAACAATCTCTTAAAGAAACGTGTTTTACTGTCAGGCATATTACAGGTATCAGCACCTACAAACAAACTTCCATCTTGAAAAATATAAGGATAATGATAAATCCCACATTTATCATCTTTCATAGTATTTATTGTCCAAGCTGTATCAACATTTCCATAATAATCAAATTTAGCATAAACATTAAATGTATAAACTAAATATTCATTATTAATTTGTTCAATAAATTTTACGCCATCCGGCCATGGATAGTAAAAACTATTATCAACTGTACCATTTTGATAAATCCGAATTGCATTTCCAAAATAACTACTATCAGTAAAATCTCCATATATCATTAATTTGCCATTTTGTTCTTCACTCATTCCATAAATAGTAGGGAAATTAGAATAAGGATTATAAAAATCATAATTAATTTTAAAAGTAGTATCAATAGAAAATTCTTGAGCTCGAGTATTAAGAATATTAGTAAATAAGAAGCCTAAAATTAGGGAATATTTTAAATAAAAATATTTCCAATAATTAAAATTAAAATGAATAAATAGTGTTTTCATTCTTATTTTTTTTTAAAAATAATAAAAAAGGAGCATAAAAATTATTTTATGCTCCTTTTAACAAATTTAATTATTAATTATAATTTTACCACTGCCTAGGCTTTGGTTGATTGATTTTATTTCATAAATATATACACCATTGTTTAACTTGCGTGTATCCCATACCCATTGTCCGATTTTAGTAGAAATAGTTCTTTGTTCAACTATTTTACCATTAACATCTGTGATATGCAAATTAGCATTTGTATTTAACAAAGGCAATTGCCAATTAAATACAACATACGTTTTTGCAGGATTAGGTGATGCAGTTATCTTATTATAAGCTGAATTAAAAATTTGTTTAGCCGTTTTAGCAGGTTTTGACATTTTTTGATGTTCACTATTACTATCACAAGGTAAATAATCTTTGCATAACTGATATCCGAAACATAAAATATTTTGAGCTAAAATAGATGATCTACCATTTGTAGTATTTGCAATTTGTTGAAGTGTTATTATTTCAGTACTATCTAATCGCATAATACTCTCTTCTCTTGTTGCAATAGTGCTTCTGAATGTAATATAATCACTGAAATTTGAATGTTCTGCATTTTGCTCATCCGAAAAATTAAATAAATTAGGTATTTGATTTATATAATTCATAGCAGAGACAAAATCATTATTCTCAACATAAAATTCAGCAATTGAATAATAATCAGATAAATTTCCACGTCTTAACAACCATGTTTGTGCATAAGCTTTATTCTGAATAGAATCGAGCATTGAATTAGTGATCAATAAATTTGAATTAAATGCCATTTGTGTACTCAAATCAGATAAACTACCTTCCAATGCAGTTCTGGTTGTTTTTGTATCCCAATTATCAACTATTAAATCGAGCATGTATTGTGGTAAAGGATTTGGAATTTCATTAGCCAAAAAATCAATGAATCCTTCATCTCTTGTAGCGTCAGGATTAGCAAGACATATTTCTAAAAACATAGCTTGAGGTAATACATTATCAATAGCAAAACTACGTAAAATATCCTGAGATAAATAGGGTGATTGTGCTAATAAATCAGCTCTAATTGACCAGGCATCTTGCGACCAGGTAGATTCAATATGATTTAATAAAGTATTTTTATCACCTCCATCAATCAAACTGTTATAATTATACAACAAATTAAAATATTCGGTTTCTTTTAAAGTATAATCATTTTCTAATGCTGTAGAAATATCTAAAGATAAAGGGAAACTATAACCGTTGGTAAAATTTGATTGACACGCATTCGTATTAGTTGTAGGTGTAGGAATTACATAGTTAAGAGTATAAACCAAAGGTTGTTCGTTAGTAGCAGACGAATAAAAATAATTTATTGCAAAAGTTGTATTATTTGTAATATCACTTACATTATTAATAAATGTATTCCCCGCTGAAATTGGAGAAATTAAAGAAACAGGGTTTCCCTCCTGATAGGGACAAATACCATTTACACTCATATTTGGTGAAGGTGTAATAGTTATAGCACTAATATTACTAATATTTGTATTACATACTATTTTTAATCCTTTAAGTACTGTAAATATATTATTAATTAAATCTTTGTTTTGCCCTTCAGCATCTTCACCTATAGTTAAACTTGTAGCTGTGTTTTTATAAATCTGATTATTCGCATCTAAACTATTATAAACCCTTATACCAATATTTGCTGTAGCAGGTTTTAAAGAGGGTTGTAAAGTATTTTCTTCAATTCTAAAACTTGTCAATTTATTAGTAAAAATTCCTTCATGATAATATGGTGAACTAATTATATCACTATTCCCAATAGAAAAATTCGATTTATCAACACATGAAAAGTTTTGAGCATCAAATTCAACGCCTCTTACATTCTTATCAAAAGTTGAATTTTCAACATTTACAACATTAGAAGATGCTGAACCTGTGGTATGAATAGCAATATTAAAACCACTAAAACTAGATAGATTTAAATATTGCGATGGACAGCTTTGTCCATATTGTAAATATTGTGCAGTGCAAAAACCATTAACTGTATAACCTGCATCCATCGAATAGATAGCTTTATTATTAGTTAAACTATAATGTTTATTACTCTGATTATTCAAAAATGTACAACCTGAAAAATAAATACCATTTACATTATATAATAATACATGACAATAAAAATCATTTGATGATTGATAATTAACATCTACAGTAAATGTGCAATTATTAAAACAACTTAAATTACCTATTTTGGTAATGCCCTGTATTGTGTTTTGATATTTTTGAAACTCAACCGAAAGCCTGTTATTTAAAAAAGTAGCATTATTAGCAATAACAATACCACCTGTTGAAGCATAAGTAAAATCATTTAAATGCCAAACTCTAATTGCTTCTTCTGCATTTTCAATTATTGCGCCATTCTCTAAATCAACAATCCCTTGTGATGAATTTATAGTTGAATTCTGAGGAAGACTACTATTACCTAAAACTTCAATACCCTGCCAAGTATAGCCTGTACAATAATTTGTTAGAGTTGCATTATTAACAATTAGCTTTCCTCCAGCCTCTACAGTAATATTAGAGTTAGTTGTAAATTGATGAACACCACTAGTAATTTGTAAAGTTTTCCCATTGGGTATAACAATATAATTATGAATAACACTATGATCGCTAGATGTCCATGTTTCTGTATTATTTTGAATAGTATAAGTAGCTGGTGTTGATGAAGAAATTATTGTGCCTGCTGTACTTGTACATCCATTTAAAGATTGTGTTACAGTGTACGAAGCAGTATTACTTGTAATAGCCGGATTACCTGTCAACCCACCTGACCAAGCAAAAGTTGCACCTGATACTGCATTAGTGATTAATAGCGAGAATGTGCCATTACAAAGAGCGGTATTATTAACAATAGGCTGTGATGGAGTTTGATATATAGTTACTGATTTAGTGGTAGTAAAAGGACTATTACAATAGTTGCCGGCAGTGAATGTAAAAGTTACATTATAAGTACCCGGATTTAAATAAGTATGTGTTGGGTTTTGTATTGTACTAGTATTAGTTGTTGAACCGACATCACCAAAATCCCAAGTTATACTATTAAGTGATAAAGTAGTGGGAAATCCTGTAATACCTATAAAATTAGTTGGACTACCTGTACAAGTATTTGTAAATTGAATATCCTGCTGAGTTTGGAAAGGTAAAGCAGCAGCAGCATCCACTATTATTGTTATCAAATACGTAGGATAAAAAGACGTTAGAGTATAATAGTTGCTAACAAATTGACTTACTGGCTCATTTACTTGCCAACTTGGATTACCAAAACCGACCGGCCACAATACAATATCAACATAATAAGTTCCAGACGTATTAATCTTATCTTGATAATAACTAAGTAAGTATATTTGTTGATCTAATAAATATTGATGATAAGAATTTATAATTATTCCATTTACATCATAGATTATTACAGCATAATAGTAATTATCGTTGCCAGCATTCGAAGGATTAAAAAAATCAATTGGCAATATAGGTGCTATATGAAAATAACTAGCAAGACAAACATGAAATAGATTAGTCGGTGAATTATAATTAACAGAATTAGAAATAGAAGTATTATCAACATATCCAACAATACCTAGTATTTGACCACCTGGATCTTTATCATTACCCCTTATTTTTAAATTACTTGTAATTGTATTATTAAAATTTATTTTAATATAATACATATTACCTATGTTCAAATTATTAAATAGCACTCCATAAACAGTATCATTACAGATATAAATACTATCAACAATTAAAGAATTACAGTTCCCATGGTAAAGTGTAATATTACTTATTAATGCTGTATTGTTAATCCCTCTGTAAAAACTTAGATTTCTAATATTTGTATCTGCTGTGAAATTTATCCAGCAAACATTTGAAGAAGATATGCTTATTATAGTATCTTTTTGTTGTATACCAAAAATACTATCAATACCTACTGCGTATGAGCAAGTATTTTGACCAAAAGTATTGCCGCTAAATAATATTGCCAACAATATAAAAACAAATGTAAATTTTTTCATTTAGAAAAGTATTTCGAAATTATTTAATAAATTACTTTTTTAAGATTCCTCGAAATTTTCCTACTTTTGTTCGAAAAATTAAGGTAACTCAAAAAAGAAAGAAGCTTAAAACCGCTGTTATCAAGATTGATAACAAACGGTACCCGCACCCTTTTTGTATATATTAAGAATGAAAATGTTTACAATTTGAAAAAATTGGAAAGTATATTCTTTTAGGAAGATAAATATTCGCATTAATTTAACTCTATATAAATAACTAAAGCCTAAAAAAAGGCTTACAGCTATGAATATAATTTTAAATATGATAAAAGCGAATACAGGTAACATTTTTTTAATTTTAATAATTTGCAAATATAACACAATTTTTTGGGATATGTTACTATTTTCACAAATTCTTTGTTAACGATATGTTAACATTAAATTTATGATTGTTAATGAGCATTATATGAAGAATAATAAAGTATATTAAAATACGATGAAATAATTTAAAATGATAAAAACAAAAAGCCCTCCCAATTTCTTGAGAGAGCTTCCTATTATTAATTTCTTAAACTTGCCTACCGTAGGCAGGTCACTAAATCGCCAAATCCCCCTTAATCCAAAGGTTCCATCAACACCTCAATAGTTTGTGCATCACCCGTAATAGTACCTGTAAAATCAGTAGGTTTATGATTAGGAGCCATAACATTGCCTTTTATTTCGCCTTGTGGTTCTTCAATTATATTTAGTTTACTACTATTATAAATTTTAACCTCTTCGTCAAGGTCAATTTTCACTAAAGCCTCTGCTATTAAGTCTAATGTGTTTTTATCCCTAACAACTAGTTTAAAATTACCCATTGGTATTGCAGGGTTTCTGGTTTGGTGCGAACCAAGAACAACATCTTTGTTAGCACTGGTAAACATACTAAAAAATTCAGGATTTAAAGTTTCAAATGGTCTCATTATTCTTTCGATACTATGTTCGATAATAGCATCAGCTGCCACTAATTCGGTATCAAGACCTTCGGTGTCAAATTTACGGTGACCGATAGCACTTTTAGAAGTATTCATTTCTAATTCAAAAGCATCTACATTATCAGAATAATCAGAAAGCATTGGATCAGTCATTCCATAATCAGCTAAATCTAATTTGTTGGTAGTAGCTAAACTTCTAACACGTTTTAAAAGTGTAAGACTTGTTTCGCCTTTTTGTTCAAAACTTGTTTTCACAAGGTCCATTTCTCTTTGCAATACTGTATTGCCTGTTTCATAAGCAAAAGCATATAAAAACCCCGACATTACCATTGCTCCCTTTACTGACTCTTCTTTGGCATTTTGCTTTTTTTCAGCATAACCTTTAATATTTATTAACTGGTCATCTTTAAAGCTATCAGCAGCTTCAACACGTAGCTTAAATGCTGCTACATAAGCCATTAATTTAGGGATGGAATCTACAACTAATTTAAATTTCAGGAAAACTAATAACAATAATTTGTCTTTAGTTATTTTTGCGCCTTGTTCTCTATTCATTTTATTGAAATAAAATCCAGTTTGACCTCGGATATTTAGCTTCCAATAAAATGATCAACGATCTTATTAAGAATAGTACCATTTACACATGATAAATGATATTCACTAAATTTTTTGCAAAGATATTTATAATTTTGATATAACTAGTACTTTTAAAAGAAAAATGTAAAATAAATATCTTTTACTGAAGGAATTTACAAGATTGGAATAAATGTTGAGATTATTACCTTTGTAACTATCACTAAATAAGTCAACAAAAAAAGATCGAATATCCCAACAAAAAGATCGGATATCCGGACAAAAAGATTGAATATCCCAACCAAAAGATCGACTTTCCGGACAAAAAGATTTCGTGTATTTTTCAAAAGATTCGATTTCCCGATCAAAAGATCGAATATCCCAACAAAAAGATTGAATATCCCGACCAAAAGATCGAATATCCCAACCAAAAGATTGACCATCCCGACAAAAAGATCGAATATCCCAACAAAAAGATTGACCATCCCGACTAAAAGATCGAATATCCCGACAAAAAGATTGAATATCCCAAACAAAAGATTGACCATTTTTTTTAAAAGATGAGCAATAGCAAGGGTTTCGCAAAAATTGCCCTCTAAAAGATGCAATTGGATTTGTTGGAAATAACAAATCCTGATGAGTTTTCTTCTCAATGGAATGAAATTTCACGCATTCGCCGGATGATGCTTCCTTTTGTAAGCAAAGACAACAGGCTGTTCATGTTCGGAAACGCTTTAGATAATCTAACTAATGTAGGTTTAAACTATATAAAGGAAGCAAGAGCAAACATGACTTACCTGAGCTTCCTGGTTGAGATCATGAACATGATAATGGATAAGGTAGAAGATTGTTATTACCAGCTTCAGGAAGAAATCCAAATATATCATAACAGTTATGATTATTCTTATGTAGATAGTCTGGAATATGAATTTAAAATAGTTGCGAATAAAACATCATTATGTGATTTGGATTGCAATAAGAACATGCCTCTCAGTATGGTATTTGATTGGGGTGGTCGTATTTCATGCATGTTGATTTTGCAGGAAGGAATGAATGGAAGAGACAATTTCATTAATGAATTCTTTGTAAAACCTCAGATTGGAATGGTAATGATAGATGAGATTATAGATAAATTTTGCGACTACTACCGACTAAACAATGACCGGACTATCTATTTCTATAGAGACAGGTACGGTGATCATAGACATGCAAATAATTCAAAGTCATATAACGAACAGGCAATTTCCAGATTAATGCTAAACAATTGGACTGTCATTCCTTTACTCCATCCCGGACAAGAGCCACCACAGCACGAGAAGTATTTGTTATGGAGTAATATCTTAAAGGAAAACAATCCAAAGTTTCCAAAGATAGGCATTAATGGAAATAAGTGTAAGAACCTGATACTTTCCATGAGTAATACAAGAGTTGTTGAGAAAGATGGAAAGTTCCAAAAAGATAAGAACAGCGAGAGAAGTACAACTATTCCCCAGGAAGAAGCAACCCACTTTGGAGATGCCGCCGACAAGATAATATGGACTAAATACCACGATACTTTACAATCCTTTTCTTCAACCTTTATACCATTCAACATAGGAGGCAAATAGGTAAGATTAGAGAGTGAACTTCAAAAAAACAGTTGAAATACAGGAAAGGCAATGTATTTCATTTTTTCAATGTTAACTCACAAATCTTGTTATAATCTATGATTATGATTTGAAACAAAACATAATCATTATTAAAGGCATCTATTGTATTTTCAATGAATCACTCTTGCACATCTATAAACATGTATATTTGTTTTTATAATATTGACTTCAGGTTTATAAATGGAAGAGATGATTCATTATTGTGCAGTTGACAACTGCTAAGACATAAAGACAAATAGGAAAGACAAAAGAGTTCCTGAAAGAAAGGCAATTCAGGAACCCATTTGTCTTGGACTTATCTATGATTATGATTAGTAGCTAAACATAATCATTATTAATACATCTATTGCTTCTATTGTGCAGTTGACAACTGCAAGACAAAACAAGACATAAAGACAAAAGAGTTCCACCATGAAGAATGGCGGAACTCTTTTCTTTTTAGAAATTTCCAATTGTCAAGGGCAAAGAGTTCCTGAAGGAAAGGCAATCAGAAACCCATTGCACCTGGAGTTGTCTATGATTATGATTAGAAGCTAAACATAATCATTATTAAAGACATCTATTGTTTTAATTGTGCAGTTGACAACTGCAAGACATGAACTCAGATAGGTAAAGATTAGAGAGTGATTTAAAGAAATGAAATGCAGGAAAGGCAATGCATTTGATTTCTTCAAAGTTCACTCACAAATCTTTTTCTTTATCTATCTTTATGATTGTGAAAAACAAACATAAAGATTATTAATACATCTATTATTTCTATTGTGCAGGTGACACCTGCAAGACAAAACAAAAAACAAAAAGAGAAAAGAGTTCCACTTGAAAAAAGCGGAACTCTTTTGTTTTTGGAAATTTCCAATTGTCAAGGGCAAAGAGTTCCTGAAGGAAAGGCAATCAGGAACACATTGCACTTGGAGTTGTCTATGATTATGATTAGAAGCTAAACATAATCATTATCAATACAATTAAGTAAACGTTTTTGGAAATATATTTGTAGGATTTATGTTTCTTCTTTTGATTCTTAGTAGGATTATACACACGTGTATAGCGTTAGCAGGACTCCCCGCAGGGGTTGACTGTTAGACAGTTATAAACAGCAGTATATCATTAACTTATAAGCTTGTTAAGGCTTTCTAACTTGCTGTTTATTAGTCTATCATATATCATTGATTTTCAACATTGGAAATTTCCAACGCCATAGGGCGGGGCGTGTTGTTTGGCTTCGCCAAAGAGAATAAAACGTATTTTATTATATTTACGGACAATATGTCAGATAGTTAGCTAATAATAAACTTTATTTTGCTTATAACTATCTAATCAATAAATAATTAACACACGTTTCACTATGATTATAGAAAAATAGAGCCTTAATTATGATAAATATCTGATAATCTTTAATATATTGACAAACAGAACGTTATTAGGTATTGTAAGTTAGTGTTATACGTATGTTAATGAAATATTGCTATTGATATACAGATAGTTATAAAAGATAAAATTCAGTTAAAAGATGTTAAATTATTGAGCTTGTTTGTTATATAGTTGTATAATAGTGCTTTATAGAGGTTTTTATTTTGCGATTTTACTTGACAAAT
>CAIWDQ010000648.1 GCA_903911455.1 uncultured bacterium | reverse complement strand
TTACGTAAAGCGTTTGCTTTTTTGACACTTTTTTGGCAGTTTTTGCAAATTAAGCGATTTAAGACATAATTGTGAAAAAATACATGATTAAATAAACGTTTTATGTAAAATTTATTTTCAACACAGGGCTTTAAAAACGTTTTAAGTATTATTTTTAAAAAATAATGCAAAAAGCAGATGATTTAATGCAAAATTTTAAAAAATTTACACTTTGCAACTTGACTTAATGCAAATTTATTAAATTAAATCATTGTAAATCTTTTTATAACACTTAATTTTATTTTTAGACCGAATTAATAGATTTTATATAAATAATACTTACAGCATATCGGATACAGATAATTTTAATGAAAAAATCAAAAATTAAAAAAAAAAGAGAGAGCGTTCATCATATTATTGGTGAAGGCTCTCTCTTTTTAACCTTAGCCCCAGCCTCTACTAAAAGGAGAGGTACCGGAGCAGGTGGGATTCTAATTTTTATTTAGTAAACGTAATGAAATATTTTTAAATTCTAAATTCGTAATTGTTTCACAAACATATGGAATGAACACATATCCCATCGTAATTCGTAATTCGTAATTCTTAATTGATTCTAATCCTCCGCGGCTTCAAGGAATTCATCAGCATCATCGTAAGCCTCCTCCTTACGCCCAAGTAATGGCAATACCTTACCTGTAATAATACCGGTAGTAAAGGCAACCAGAATAGTAATACCAATACCTGCAAGATGACCGGGCATATTAATACCATGCACGATAGGTAATGCTACAAGACCACCAAACAAACCCGGGATGCCGTGTAAATTAGTTACACCGCAGGTATCAATAAGTTTCATCCACTTTTGTTGGTACGATTGGATAACTGCAAACCCTAATGTAGAAATTCCACCAGCCATTATACCAATTACGATAGCCATTGTATGACTTGCCAAAGCACAGGTTGAACCAATAGCAACACCTCCTGCCAAAGCTGCATTAGCTATATCGGCAATACTCATCTTCTTACGCAAACCTACAGAACTAATATATGTAGCCAAAGTTGAGCCACACAAAGCCATTATAACATTCACAACAGTGTGAGGCACTTGTTCGGGAGCCACAAGAGCAGCACAGAAACTTGGCCAGAAAACCCATAGAATCATACTACCCAACATTGAATATCTATCACTTGTTGCATCGGTTTCAATAGTCTTTTCAAACTCCTGCTTAGTAGTCATCGTAAGTGCAACACCTAAACCGAAGATAGCTCCGAAAGCATGGATAGCAATCGAACCTCCTGTATCTACAACAGCACCTGCAGGGATTAGACCCAGACCTCCATTGAGCACAATCCATTCGTTGAACATATAAAAAGGAACAAAGAGAATAGCCAGCAAAATATATTGAGGCATCTTTAATCTTCCAAGTACGGCTCCTGCGGTAATCAATAGACTGGCTGCAGCAAACTCAGCAAGAATAAGTAGTTGAATCTGGGTTTCTACCATTCCTGTGACGCCTTTACTTCTTATTAAATAATAAATTGGGAGAGATGTGCTCACTAAAAGGAAAGTTGCGGTAAGTGCAGAACGCCCGTATTTCCTTACAAAAACCATAAGAAACCCAAAACCTATTAACAACATAGCCATGATGTGTATGGCTTTATTATATTGTTGGTCGTTAAGGATTCTACCGTCAAGGAGATTACTCTGATTTAGTTGAGCAAAAGTAACTGTCGACATCAACATTAAGATGAATGTGACAGGAATGAATTTTAATAACGTGCTAGTTTTCATGTTAGATTAAATTTTTGTTCGTGATTGTTTTAACGAGACAAAAGTATTTAATCTAATTCAATAATCCAAGAAATACTTAATTTAAATTACGTAATTTACGTAATAAAGGGAAGAAACACATGATTTCTCCCCTAATATTTAAACTTAGTCACGTTGGTTTCTAAGTTCTTTAGCCTTATTCTGTAAATCTTGTTCATATTCGTTATTTGCTATCATCTCCAAATTATGAGGAGTTGATTGCGTATTCTCATTAACATGAACAAAAGTTATAAAACCACTTACAAGAACAGTAGGGTCGTTGATAATATTAACTTCAATATTAGCAACCCCACTTGTGCGACCTGCATAAACAAAACGACTGGTATAACAAACAGTTTGCCCCAGACGAAGCCGGCTCTTGAAAGTCATTCCATGTATTTTGTAACAAATAATATTAAACGGGTTTAATTCAGCAGCTACAGCTATAAAGCCAGCTTCTACAAACCACTCGGCACTTCTACCTGCATAAAGAGAACCGTGATGATTTAAATCTTCACTTTTAATTAAGTGATAAGTTGTAAATGTGTAAATGTCTTTTTTTTGTATCATTGGTTAAAAATTTTCTGCAAAAGTACTCTTTAATTAGT
>CAIWDQ010000647.1 GCA_903911455.1 uncultured bacterium | reverse complement strand
TGCTTATTAAATGAAGTTCTCATAATTGTTTTTGTAATAATTTAGAATACAAAGATACTACAATTATTTCTTTATTGATAAAAATAATAAAACTTTTGTCCCTTCGACAGGCTCAGGGACCATTTCTTTATTTGACACTTTTCTTAGGACACTGAGCCTGTGGAAGGGCGATGTGTTATTTCGATTGGCTCAATAACATGTAAAGTAAAGGTCCCTCAGCCTGTCGAAGGGATTTAATGTTTTGAAAAAATATATTAATTCTTAATACAGCGAACAGATATTCCGGTGCTGCGATCAATCGGGACATTATCAATATTACCCGAAGTGTAGTACATCTTATAAGAATATGTCAGTAAAAGTGAATTGGACTTGACCCAAAAACATGCCCATGTACCCCAATTATGGTCGCTTCCGGTATCACGAACACCTGCAGGAAGTGCAGTGAACCCGGTTTCGTTAGTTGCATTAGCATTTGGTGTCGACCAGTGCATGATACCTGTTTCTTTAAGCTTTCCGCCTGCTATTGTGGCTCCTTGTAAATATGTTATCAAAGTTTGCCACTCAGCATCTGTAGGCACATGCCATCCGGGAGGACAAATTTCACGCGAATCTGCAACAGCATAATAATTATACAATTTACCATAGGTTCGCGAAATTGCAGTGTCATCCTGATAATCGCAATAAGCAGAAGAATAAGCATCATAAAAATTAGATGATAATTTTCGTGGTATTGCCTCACCGTTGTGAAAATGGGTTACTTTTAAATTTTGTTTCATCCATACTTGAGTACCTATTCTTATTGAATCGTAAACATTACCATCATAATCAATTAAAGAAAAGGTTACAGGATTTACAGGTGTACTTGTGCTGTCTTTTTTACAACTAATTTGTACTATTGTGAAAAGCAATATTATTACGAGTGTAAGAAGTTTATTAATCCTATTAATTTTTGTTTTCATAAATTTTTTTGATGTTATGTTGATATTAAGATATTTTATTTAAACATTTAAATAATAAGAATGACTTTTAATTCGAATTTTTAATCTTTTTTCGCACTATCTACAAAAAGAAACCAAGTTGCTACTATTTTTTAATAATAGTTGTAAATGGGAGTCAATTCGTACATCTATCCGCTAAATAGTAGCAAATGGGGACCAAGTTGTGTATCCTAAAATAGAATAGTAGCAAATGAAGACCAACTTGAGCATCCTGAAATCAAATAGTAGTAAATGGAGACCAACTTGAGCATCCTGAAATAAGATAGTAGTAACTTGGCTATTATTCAACCATATACAAAACACGTTTTTTTGTCTTTTTTCTTTTATGGTAAAATTTTTTTATGAAATAGTAGAATTAACTTATTGTTAATAGTCAATCAACTACACCTTAACTCATTGGGAATGTTTTGGTTTTATTTAACTTAATTTATGATTATATATCTGCAATGAATCGTTTACCGATTTCAAATAGCCTACCTTTGCCCTCGATTTTGAACCAATAAAAACCAATTTAATAAATTAACAAAATGCCAAATAATCCATTAGCATGCAACCCTTACAAAACAAAAACTGAGGGTAATTTTAAAAAAACACATGCATTATCGACAGAAAGTCAAGGTAAATTAAACCATCTTGGCACGACTGATCCTGAAATTCTGGGTCTTTCGGTAGTTTTACAACCATCATCTACCTTGGTGGCTACAAAATACATAGCCTGGTATGTTGCCAAACATTTTGGTATGTCGTCAACCATACAGCAACATTTAGTAGAAGATGCGATGCCTGCAAATGTAAAGAAGTTGGAAACAGCAGTTTTAAGCGAATATGATGAAGGAAGTCCAACTTATACAACTATTTTTAGTAAACCAAAAAGTTATTTGTATGATAATGTTAATCAGCAAGAAAAATTAATTAACCTGAAAACGGTAAGTGAAATAATTGCCGGATTTTTACCATTGGCACCAGCCAAAGTAGTTTTTGATGTGTATTTAAAAAGTTTTGAAGATAATTTGATGGCTTCTTTAAAAGCCCAGACAAATTTAACTAAAGCTTCAACTGAAATTGACGAAGCCCGCATTACATGGTGTGATGAAGCTTTGGGAGTTACAGGGAGTTTATTGAAAAAGTATAATCTAACTCCAGAAAAGATAGAAGATATCTTTGACCTTTCAATGTTCAACACTCCTCAAAGCCATGTTGACCCAGATAAAGGCACAACATTAATTAGTGCTCCTATAGATTCAATATTGGCTGCAAATATGGTTTATGATCCTTTAAAAACATATTATATTCATAATTCAGGTTTAGTGGCTTTAAAAGTTGGAAGTGCTTCAGCATTTGATGTATTAGTTTTGCAAAATGCAATTACATTTCAGATAGACGAAACAAAAATAGTAAGTGGTGCCGAATTAGGCGACATACTAAATAGATATTTAATCATCGTAAACGAAAGTACCGAACTCCCGGGCGAACTAAGAATAAAAGAAGTAATACCCGAAGCATAAGAAAATTAAATACCGCTATTGCGGAAAAGAATTAATAAAAAGAAGAGAGCCTTCATCAATAAAATGGTGAAGGCTCTCTCTTTTTTAACCTTTCCTCCTGCAAACTGGTAGACTCCCTCTCTTAAAAAGAGTGAAGCCGGAGCAGGTTGAATTTTTAAATATTATACAGTAATCGAGTTATCATACTTTATAACTCTTAATATTTATTTCGTAATTCGTAATTCGTAATTCGTAATTTACTCTTTAAAGGCTTTAGGTTTAACAATAGTAAATGTTCTTACAATATTGAATCCGAAATAAACAAATCCTTTGCCCCAAGTACCTTGTGTTTCGGTAAGGAAACCACGTTCGAATAAAGGTTGTGAGTTAGTAACAAAGAACTGGAAAACGTGTCCACCTGTTTCTATATCCAAACCAAAAGAAAGAGAATTATCATAATCCTGACGGGTACGGCTGTTTAATATATAATGGTATTCGGCATTAACCGACATACGTTTCGACACCTTCATTCTGCCGCCTCCACCAATTGTAAATATATCGTTAGGATCAGCATTTAAAGTAACAAGGTTTTTGTGAACCAGAGAAGGAGTAATTTGTAAAGAAAATGAATTACTCATCTTGCGAGCTATCAATAACTGATTTACAAACGAAAATCTTGACCAGAAATGATTGTCCCATTCAGGATGTGTCCAATGAGTTCCATAGGCAGCAGCATCACAAAAATAAGAAAGAGAAATAGGCATACTATTATCAGTTGTCTGGCGAAGAATCTTATACTTAACCGAACCATCGATCGTTTTGCCCTGATTACTTCTTCCTAATCCAAAACAAAGTTTATCAGTAGCACTATACTCTAATCCGAAACGAATAAAAGCAGATTGATCAAGCCCCCAAAAATCATACGAACCACTATTTAAAGCACCAAAATGATGAGAGATGCTGAAATTAAGATTCCCTTTACCCGGACTTTCTATCGACTGCCCGATAACTATATGCGAAGTCTTGAAAGTAGCATAAGAATAAGCTTTAGTTGTTGATGAATCAGGTCCAAATTCCGACATCAGATCCTGTGAAAAAGTATTCTTTGCTAATACAAAGGATAGAATGATCAAAAGAATTTTAATTTTTTTCATATCAATTGTTTTAAAATAAACTCCGTTCAACTTTTTAGTAAAACGGAGTTTATATATTTAATTTATTTTTTAGGATCCATAGTGGCATCAACAATAATCTGCACTGTTTCGGCTATCTTACCTGCAACAGCATTAGGAATGTTGATATTATAATCTTTTACTTTAATGCTGAATTTACAAGAAACGATTACTTTACCGTCTTTAACTTCAACAGTACCGGTTTGTTTAACTTTTTTAGTAACACCATGTATGGTAAGATCTCCTTCAACTACAGCATTGTATTTACCATTCTTAGTAAAATTAATATCTTTAAGATTGGTAATTTTACCTTTAAAAGTTGAGTTAGGAAACTTAGGAGATTCCATATAGTTTTCGTTAAAATG
>CAIWDQ010000646.1 GCA_903911455.1 uncultured bacterium | reverse complement strand
ATGAAGATTAAATGTTGTTTAGCTCACTAATATTTCTATATCTATTTCTTCCTTTAACACTTTTGGGTTATTATATTTCACCTGGAAGTATCAAAAATTATTGGCTTTTGTTGGTAAGTATCTTTTTTTTGCTTGGGGTGGTGTTAGTTTTACACTAATACTTTTAATATCGATAGTCTTAAATTATATAATTGGATTAAAAATACAAAAGCAGTTAAATACAAAATATGGATATTGGTGGCTATTTGCAGGTGTTTCAATTAATATTATCATATTAGGTGTTTTTAAATATGCTAATTTCATTATTGAAAACATTAATGAAATCTTAAAAATTATTTCCATTCCTAAAATTACTAATCCTCACATATTATTACCAATAGGTATTTCTTTTTATACTTTTCATTCACTTTCATATTTAATTGATATTTACAGAAGGAAAACCCTGGCACAACGTAATATTTTTGATTTATCGCTTTATATATGTATGTTTTCTCAACTTATAGCCGGTCCAATTATAAGATATAGTGATATCTGGCAACAATTGTGGGGACGAACACATACATTAGTGAAATTTTCGTCGGGTATCGAAAGGTTCTTATTGGGATTAGGGAAAAAAGTGTTGTTGGCTAATACATTTGCAGTAATTGCTGATGATATATTTAATGGCAAATACACTGATATGACTGCGCTTAATGCATGGCTTGGCATTGTTTGTTATTCGCTTCAGATTTACTACGATTTTTCAGGATATTCGGATATGGCAATTGGATTAGGGAGAATGTTTGGGTTCGAATTTCTAGAGAACTTTAATTTCCCTTATATAGCTAAATCCGTGAAAGAATTTTGGCGAAGATGGCATATTTCACTTTCTTCATTCTTCAGAGATTATGTTTATATTCCTTTAGGCGGCAGCCGTGCAAAAGTAAGCAGAACTTATCTTAATCTGTTAATAGTATTCTTTTTAACAGGCTTTTGGCATGGCGCAAACTGGAGTTTTGTAGTATGGGGATTGTTTCATGGTTTTTTTATGGTGATCGAACGATTAGGTTTTGAGAAGATACTAGCAAAAACATGGAAACCTATTGCCAACATATATACCATTTTAGTTATAATGTTTGCATGGGTTTTATTCAGGTCCGATACTCTAACTTATGCTCTAAGCTATTGGAAAGCTATGTTTAATTTTAAAATAACTGATGAACAATTGAGTTTATTTTATAATTATATGAACTTAGAGTTATATATTGCTTTAGCTATTGCAATACCGGGAGCTTTGGGATTTTTTCATTTTATAGCCAGACTCCTAAAAAAACAATTTTCTACAAACCTTTTATTTATACGATCTATCAGTTACTCTTTCGATATACTTTCATTGTCATTTTATGCTGCAATCCTTATTATTTGCTCCTTGTATTTAATAGCAGGCACCTATAATCCATTTATTTATTACAGATTTTAATAGGATGAAAGCAAAGTTCAAATCAATATTTTTAACTGCAATCTTTATAGTAATAATAGGGTTTCCTATATTAAACAATAGTCTAAAATTAGTAAAAGACATAAAAAGTACCGAAAATAGGAAGATGACTGCTAAGCCAATACTAAATGTAAATCTGCTTGATCCTTTCCCTAATGAATATGAAAAGTATTATAATGATAATTTCAGAATAAGATCGTTGATGATAAAGTATTATAATCTTATTAATCTTACTTTATTTAAGAAATCGCCGGTACCTGATAAGGTAATAATAGGAAATGATGGGTGGTTATTTATGGCAAATGATGAGATAGATTGCTATTCGGGAAAACATCGTTTCGATCAATCGGAGTTAGAGGCTTTTAAAATGGAACTTGAATATCGTAAAAAGTACATCAACGAAAGGAAAGGAAGTTTTTATTTCATAATTGTTCCTGAAAAGGCAACTATTTATCCAGAAAAAGTCCCATCAAGAATTTTCAGGTATACTAAACAATCTTGGGGCGAACAACTTATTGATTATCTGAATAAAAATAGCATAGTAAATACAATTAATTTTTACGATGTTTTAAAAAATAATAAAAAAGAAGAGTTAATATATTATAAATTAGATAATCATTGGAATCATTTAGGTGCATTTATAGCATGTAATGAAATTTTGCAGCATCTTAAAAAAGAAAATGGAAATTTAATTTCAACACTACCTATTACTAATTTTAATGTTAAGAAAATACATAAAAATACAGGTAATATAATTAGCATGTTGTCGAATATGGGCAACTTTACAGATGATGATTTTGAGATAGTACCTAAAAAGGGATTTAAAGCTACTGATGCTCCAAAAAGTAATTATGTTCCTGATAAAGACTTCCCATATCCTTGGGATTACGAAAATGTGAAAGCTATTAAAGGCTCAGATAAACCAAAAATATTAATTATCACCGACTCATTTGGAGGTTATTTATACCCATATATTTCAGAAGAGTTCAGTAGAAGTGTCAAAATCTGGGATTCGTGGCAATATAAACTTAATGAAGATATACTTAATAAAGAGAAGCCAGATATTGTTCTATTAATGGTTTATGAACCTCACCTACGGAATATCTTAAAAAACCAATCTAGATTAACAAGGAAGTAAAACCATCATGAAAGACAGTGTCATTAAGTTATGAAAATTTCCCAGTAGGAGAATTATAATAATAGAAAAGTAGGGGTTCTATAACGATTTGTAT
>CAIWDQ010000645.1 GCA_903911455.1 uncultured bacterium | reverse complement strand
GCTTGTCTTGATGATGTTCTTGTCATTTTTCTTGAACATCTCCATTACGGCGAGTTTCTTCATCTTGTCAATTTTGATTCCTGACCCAACTGGTCCTTGCTTTTCAGTTTTCATCATATCTATTAATCATAATAATCCAAAGATAAATTATTACAAGAAAGAACCTAATCATATTCAGACTAATGATCTTATTTTCGCGTTTATTTTAAAATATAACACGTTGGCAGTAGATCCATAAACTGATTTAAGATGGATAGATCACTCATAGTGCACATATACAGTAGTATAACAGTGGTATCCGGACTGAGTATCATACAATCCAGATAAGAGTAAAAAGGTAAAGCTGCATTAGCTTAGCAACAGAAGAACATCCTTAATCAATCGTATTTGCTCGACATGAATGGGCGTTACCTGGACATAGCTTGGCTCATCGGTGACAGAATGAATATGACTGATTCCGCTTCTCCTGTCAGATGTAAAATTATCAAATATTTTATTCTGTTTTATTTCCGCGGTACTGGTTCAGCTCTCTATTTAGGGTACTTACCTGATTCTCCAAAGATCCGTTTTCTCGAATAAGCTCTTTGTTTTCTCCCCTAAGTTCATCAATAGTCTTCGAATAATCCTCTTTTTGTTTTTCAATCCGCTTTTGTAAGCTCTCTATTTCCCAATAAGCTTTTTCAAGTTCAAGATTTACTTCCGGGCATTCTTCTGTGATAAATGATGCAATAGGCTTAGCCTTATCTCCAATTCCACTCTTTAACCAATCTCTATTAACATTAAAGTAATTAGCAAGTATGTCAATACTTTTAATGCTCATTTTTGCCGTATTATTATTCTTAATTCGACTTAATGCGCCTTCTGATAAGCCTGTTTTTAGTGCAATTTCATATGCTGTAACATTCTTTTCTTCAATGAGTTCGATAATTCTTTGACTAAGACTCATATCTATGTTATTTAGAATGAATGTATATTAAAGTATATTTGAATATTAAATTCATATGTACTTGTTATATACTTTACTATGTTTATATTTGTACATTATTTAATGACAAAAAATAACAATGAAACTAAGATTCTTAATATCCACCTCTACGACAGCTATTAAAGTTTCGGCTACGGTTGAAATCACGGACTTAAGATACTTCGACGATCCTGCAACTCTTGATTTATTGTTTGATGGTCTTCGGGCTGAATATTTAGAAAGAATTGAAATACATCAAACCAAAACCCGCGAGCAATCATGACACTTTTCATTTATAGGATTTCGTTAACCACTTCTTTATTGATCAATACAACAGATTTAAAAGTATACAAGTTTACAAATAAATACAATACGCTAAATGACTGAAAAGAGCAATTTTATTGAGGTTTTTAAGGGCTTGTCCAAAGAGGACGAGCCTGTGGTAAAGGAGGTTATTGCTTTGCGCTGTAAGTGGGGAGGCCCTAATCTATTCTACAAGAAGATGAGCGCAGAGCGTGCAATTCCGGAATGTAGCCAAAAAGGATTAGACGAATTCATGGTGATCGAGTCTGTAACCAAATGCTTTGAAATGAATGCCTGGACCGCAGTAAAATTAACTACTCATACCTTAACTCATGAAGCGTCACTTAACTAAAACCGAAGAACTGATTGTGAACCTAAAACTGCAAGGGTTTAGTAAGACGGAAATAGCCGAAATAGTCTTTAGATCTCCGCACACAATCAGAACTCACATTAACAATGCCTATGCGAAGCTTGGAGTTCACAGCG
>CAIWDQ010000644.1 GCA_903911455.1 uncultured bacterium | reverse complement strand
CAGAGCCGCTCCTTCATCGAGATATTCATCTCTGTCTCATAGCTAGTTCTATCAGGAAGGATAAGCTTTGAATATTTTATATTCACGAATAACATTCCGATTGAGATAAACAGTGATAATAAAATTAAACTAAAATTTAAACTTCAATAGATTGATATTTTTTATAATTTTGTAAAAAATTATACATGAATAATTATATACATCTAAATAAAGCAAGTTCAATTCATTATAACTTAAAGAATTTTTCTACAGAATTTATTTTTCAAACTTCAAGAAGTAGCGGGCCGGGAGGACAGAGTGTAAATAAAACGGAAACAAAAGTTGAGTTGCGATTTAATGTTGAGAATTCAATTTTATTAAATGATGAAGAAAAAGCTTTGATATTACTTCGTTTAAAGAATAAAATAAATAATGAAGGCTATTTGATAATTACTGCCCAAGAAAGTCGTAGTCAGTTATTTAATAAGCAAATTGTTGAAGAACGTTTTTATGAGATCATTCATAAAGCATTAAAAAAACATACCAAAAGAATAGCTACTAAACCTTCGGCATCATCAAATAAAAAAAGATTAATTACAAAGAAATATAACTCAGCTAAAAAAGATTTGCGCAAAAATATAAATTCTGAAGAATAATATTATCAAGAATTATCAATTTTAAATGAAAAGAAAACTGATCTTTATAATATGCTTCCTTGTTCTTTTTTATGAAGCAAATGCACAAAGGAAAAATGCGTATGGTCTATATGTAATAGCTGATACAGTTGCATATCAAGCTACTATTAACAAAGATAGTAATACTATTTTATTGAATATTGCTAAAGAAATCCCTGAAATCAGACTTGATATTAAGTATGCTTCTAAAGATAATTTTCTTAAAGAAATAATTTATAAACATCCTTTTGCTTTTGCAAGAAAACCTGTTGTAGAAGCTTTAAAGAAAGCACAAAATGAATTGAAGAAAAGAGGATTAAGTTTAAAAATATATGATGCGTATCGTCCTTATTCGATTACAATTTATTTATATAATAAAGTTAAAAACGATAAGTATGCAGCTAATCCTAAAAATGGCTCCCGTCATAACAGAGGTTGTGCTGTTGATGTAACGCTTGTTGAAACTGAATCGGGTAAAGATATATTAATGCCTACTCAGTTTGATGATTTCTCAGTAAAAGCACATGCAGATTATAAAAAATTAACTAAAGAAGTGATTAATTACCGAACAATTTTAATACAAACTATGGAGAAGTTCGGGTTTAAAGTTAATCAGTTTGAATGGTGGCATTTTGATTATATTGGGTGGGAAGATTATGATATTATGGATGTTCAGTTTGAAGAATTGTGAAAAGTTACTTAATTATTGAAGCACAGTAACTGTTCCTGTAGTTTCGAAAGAATCAGCTATTTTATTATACATCCTAACATGATAAATATAAACTCCAATAGGCACTAAATCGCCTTTAAATGTTCCATCCCAACCTTTTTCGGGATCATTAGTTTCAAATATTAGCTGCCCCCATCTATTATATATTGAAAAAATATATTCAGCATTACTTAATATTTTACCGTAAGGTTTAAAGATATTTGTATTACTATTAGGAATAAATGCATTAGGAATATAAAGAGTATTACAATTCCTTACATATTGAGTGATATTTGTGTCAACAGAACAGATAATTCCAAGCGATTGATTACTTATAGTGATATTATATTTAGTATTAATAACAGGACTTACATTAATGGATGAAGTAGTTTCGCCTGTATTCCAAAGATATGCAGAACCCCCTGAAGCAATTAACATACTAACTTCGCCAATACATATAGTGTCAATTAAAGCATGAATAGAAACAATTGGAGTTGGCGCAACGCTTACTGTCACAGTTTTATGATCAGTACATCCATTTGTATCTTTAACCTCAACATTATAAATGGTAATTGCATTTGGGCTTACACTTATTGAAGCAGTATTAGCACTTACACCTCCACTCCACAAATAAGTATAACCTCCAGAAACGATTAAGCTAACAGAGCTCCCACTACAAATAGTAGTATCATTATTCAATTGAATTACAGGCAAAGGATTAACATAAGCAGTTGCAAATACCGAATCTTTGCATCCATTAGTAGCCGATACTTCTACGTAATAATTTGTAGTAATATTAGGACTTACTGTAATTGAATTTGTAGTTGAATTATTGCTCCAAAGATAAGAATATCCGGGACTTATACTTAAAGTTGCTATTTGCCCTATGCAAATAGTATCATTAGTAATTGTAATTACAGGAGACGGTTTTACAAAAACTGTAACAGTATCATTTGCTTTACAATGTTTAGAATCAGTAAGTGTAACAATATAAGTAGTATTATTAGAAGGATGAACATAAATAGTAGCATGAGTTGAATCAGAAGAAAGTACATTCCATTTATATGAAAAAGGGCTGATACCTGTAGAAATAGGACTAAGCAATGTAGAATCATTATCACAAATAGTGACATCCATCCCGGCATTAACTATAGGTTTATCAACAATTACAATAATTGTATCTGCAATATTAGCACCAGTAATCTGATCCAACATCAGAACAATATAATGAAAGGTGCCATATTGTGTAATTGTAATTTGAGGAGGACTCCAACCGGAAGCAAAGAATGAAGGTCTTTCTGGGCACGACCATGAAACATATGGACTTACCGGACAAAATATCTGAACTTCATCAATTCCCCAGGCATCCCAACCTTGCCCAGATGTAGAAAGCTGAGCAAACCTGAACTTAGTTGTATTTGTATAAGCTACTGACGGAATTGGATCTTCATATCTATTCCAATAATACTTTGTGCTCGAAATTTGATATGGAGGAACTGCATTTGATGATTGAGTAGCATTAAGCCAAGCATTTGGTTGCCAATAACCTCCACTACCAACAGTAGTAGTTATAAAAGGTGGAATTGGTGAAGTATTTCCAATAGGATCAATATTTGGGCCCGGAAAATCAGTCCAGGTTAAGCCATTATTAATTGAATATTGAAGATGTACTCCTTCAGGGATATCATCAGGATCTTCGCAGTTGCAACTATCAGGAGTTATGCCATACATCATCCACCATTTAATCATGCAACCTCCAGTTGAAGAATATATTGCTAATGGGTATGACTGAGTAACTAAAGTTCGTATTTGAGAAGCTGAAGTTCCTATCCATGCATAAGAACCATTAGGACCAGCTATTCCTGAAGTAGTATTTGAGCAATTATTAGGGGGAAGACCACTTACAAAGGAACATTGACAAGGGTTTGTAAAGACAGGATTAGCCGAATCACTTGACCATCCAGTACCTATTGTTCCATTATTAAAATTATTATTCATTAAATAATTAGCTGACCCCGTAGAACCTAATGAAAGCACATCGCCCAAACATAATCTTACAGTATCACTTGTTGCAGGGATTAAATTAACCATAGCAGTTGCAGTTACTGTAAACTGAGAATGTACCTTTACTATTGTGAAAAGAAAGATTAACACTAAAACACTTATAAACTTTCTCTTTTTCATTTTTATTAAAATTCTTTAATTTAGATTCTGTACATTAAGACAGATAAAACATATAAAAGGTTGCTTTGATTTAAAATATTTAGATTAATAAATATTATATGCAAAGTTACTATTTAAAATAATATGAATTGAATAAATCCTAGTATTATTTCTAAATTTATTGTGAATTTTTGTAACAATAATCTAATGTTATAAAATTTAATTCTTAATTCTCCCCACCCATCTCGTCAAAATTTGTTACTTTTGTCAGGTTTTAAATGAGATTTGCTGTCAATTCCTGACAAAATGTCAGAGTTTTATCATTGGCAGTAGTTTTGATAAGATGATATTTGGGAAATAATGTCTATTAATAAGCAAATAATGTTTAATATATTCAAAGATATGTCTGATAAAGAAAAGAAGAACGAAGAAGTAGAAGAAGTAGAAGAAACTCAGCAAGAAGAAGGTGCTGAGACTAAGGACAAAAAAGAGAAGAAGAAAGAAAAACACGAGCCAAAGAAAACCGAAAAAGAAAAGGACGAAGATACTATCACCGAACTTAATTATAAGATAGCTGAACTAAATGATAAACATTTACGTTTATATTCGGAATTTGATAACTATAGAAAACGTACTTCAAAAGAAAGAATAGAGCTTAGCAAAACAGCTTCAGAAGAGATGATATTAAATCTTCTTCCTGTGTTGGATGATTTCGAAAGAGCTATGAAAGCTATTGAACCTAATGAACAAACTGCAACTTTGCGCGAAGGTGTAGAGTTGATTTATAATAAAATGTACACTAAGCTTCAGGCAAAAGGATTGAAACCTATGGAAAGTATAGGCACTGAATTTGATCCTGAAATTCATGAAGCGATTGCTCAAATACCTGCTCAAGACGACGACAGTAAAGGGAAAGTTATTGATGAGGTTGAAAAGGGTTATTATCTAAATGATAAATTAATCCGTTACGCAAAGGTAATTGTAGCAATTTAATATTAATAAATAATAATGGCAAAAAGAGACTATTACGAGATACTGGGAGTGTCGAAAAATGCAACGGATGCTGAACTAAAGAAAGCATACCGACAGAAAGCAATTCAACACCATCCTGATAAAAACGAAGGAGATAAAGCATCGGAAGAGAAGTTTAAAGAAGCTGCCGAAGCTTACGAAATATTAAGCGATAAAGATAAACGTGCACGTTACGACCAATTTGGACATGCAGGTGTAGGCAGTGGAGCTTCCGGATTCGGCGGCGGAGGTATGAATATGGATGACATCTTCAGTCATTTCGGCGATATCTTTGAAGGAGCTTTTGGTGGTGGAGGCTTCGGTGGTTTTGGCGGTGGAGGCCGATCAAGAGGAAGAAGAGTAAACAAAGGAAGTAATCTCCGTGTTAAGGTAAAACTTACCATGGAAGAGATTGCCAAAGGTGCCGAAAAGAAAATTAAAGTTAATAAATATGTTACTTGCAAGCCTTGTAAAGGTACCGGTGCAAAAGATGGTTCAGGTTATAATACTTGTTCAACTTGTCGTGGTAGTGGTCAGGTTACAAGAGTTACCAATACTATTTTAGGTCAGATGCAGACTTCTTCACCTTGTCCTACATGTGGTGGCGAAGGTCAGACTATAACTCATAAATGTGTGGAATGTCATGGTAATGGCATTGTAAATGGCGAGGATGTAATAACAATCAATATCCCTGCAGGTGTTGCCGAAGGTATGCAGTTATCGGTAAGTGGCAAAGGAAATGCGGGAGCAAGAAGTGGTGTTAATGGTGATTTGATTATATTAATAGAGGAAATTGAGCACGAACACTTGAAACGTGATGGTCAGAATCTTTTATACGATCATTATATAAGTTTCCCTGAAGTGGCTTTAGGAACTTCGATAGATATTCCAACACTTGATGGTAAGGCGAGAGTTAAGATAGAAGCAGGCACACAAGCCGGCAAAGTACTCCGTTTAAAAGGAAAAGGTTTACCTGATGTTAATTCATACGGAAGAGGTGATCTTTTAGTTAATATTAATGTTTGGACTCCTAAAAATCTTAGTAAAGAAGAGAAAGCTATACTTGAAAAACTAATGAGTTCTCCTAACTTCAAACCAAATCCTGATAGCAAAGATAAAGGTTTCTTTGAAAGAATGAGAGAAAACTTTCACTAAAATATAACATTTATGTATCTTTTCTCAGCTCAGAATGTAACTAAGAAATATGCTGCACATACAGCGCTTAACAATGTAAGTATTGATGTTCCCGAACAAAGTATCTTCGGTTTATTAGGTCCTAATGGCGCAGGCAAAACTTCCTTAATTCGTATCATAAATCAAATAACAGCTCCTGATGAAGGGGCTTTATTTTTTAATGGTGAGAAGCTTTCGCTTAAGCATGTAAGCAAGATTGGTTACCTTCCCGAAGAAAGAGGATTGTACAAGAAGATGAAGGTAGGCGAACAGGCTCTTTATCTTGCACAACTTAAAGGTACAAGCAAGCAAGATGCTTTAAAGAAGCTTAAAAATTGGTTCGAGAAGTTTGATATTATAAGTTGGTGGGATCGTAAGGTTGAAGAGCTATCGAAAGGGATGCAACAGAAAGTTCAGTTTATTATTACTATTTTACATGAGCCGACTCTATTAATCTTTGATGAACCTTTCAGTGGTTTTGATCCTATTAATGTTAATCTATTAAAAGAAGAAATCCTTAATTTAAGAGATAAAGGTGCTACCATTATTTTCTCAACACATAATATGTCGTCTGTTGAAGAGCTTTGCGATAACATTGCTTTGATTAATAAATCAAATAAGATACTTGATGGCAAAGTTCACGAGATAAAGAATACTTACAAAGCAAATATATTTGAGGTAGGTTATACTGGTTTAGATGATGACATTAATAAGATACTTCCTAATGGATTTGATATCATAAATCAAACTACAACCAATGGCATTAAGCATGCTGAGATTAAAATCCCAATTGATTCTAATTCCAATTATCTATTAAATAGTTTGCTTCCGCATATATCTATTGTTTATTTTTCGGAGATACTTCCAACGATGAATGATATCTTTATTCAGAAAGTAAATGAGCAGAACACAATTATTAATACTCAAAACATTTAAAAAGATGAAGAAGATTTTATTAATAATAAAACGTGAGTATTTAAGTCGTGTTAAGAAGAAATCATTTATTATAATGACTATTCTTGGTCCTGTTTTGATGGCTTCTATCTGGATTATTCCTTTCTTTATTGCCACTATGAGCGACGAAAAGAAAGTGGTAGCAGTAGTTGACGAAACAGGTATCTTCCATGATAAGTTTCAAGCTACAGATAAGATATTCTTTGTTTATCAACTTGACTTAGATAAGGCAAAAGAAGACCTTAAAACAGATAAGTTTACAGCAGTTCTATATATTCAGAAACCTACTTATTCTATACCTACAGATGCTCTTCTATTTTATTCTGATAAATCTCCGGGGATAGTTACTCAGAGTTATATTTCAAATGAAATGCAGACTATTCTAAAGAATAACCTTCTGGTGAATGCTCACAATATCTCTAAGGAGGATTTTGATCTTATCAATCGCACCAATATTAAGCTTAACACAGAGGATATTCGCACAGGCGAAAAGAGTTATACTGAGATTAAAACAGGCTTAGGTATCTTTTCAGGGATACTTATTTACTTCTTTATTTTCTTGTTTGGCTCTCAGGTTATGCGTGGCGTTATCGAAGAAAAGACGAGCCGTATAGTTGAAGTTATTATTTCCTCTGTCAAGCCTTTTCAGTTGATGATGGGTAAGATAGTTGGTGTTGCAATGGTTGGTCTTACACAGTTTGCATTATGGATAATTCTCACAATGTCTATTGTTACAACGCTTCAAGCAAGCTTCCCTAATATATTTAATGGTCATAAAACGGAACAAACTTATACAGCAGGACAAAAGATTCCTACTGCTGATCAAATTCAGTTAGAGAAACTACAGAAAGAAGAGATTACACAAGTTATTCAAGGTCTCTTTTCAGTTAATTATGTGGCTATGATTGGTGCTTTCTTATTCTATTTCTTAGGAGGTTACTTACTATATGCTTCTTTATTTGCTGCAATTGGTTCAGCAGTCGACAACGAAGCCGACACGCAACAGTTCATGATGCCGATTACAATACCATTACTGTTCTCAATTATAATGTCTCAGTTTGTAATCAATAACCCCGACGGGCCGGTTGCATTCTGGCTATCCATCATCCCATTGACTTCACCTATAATAATGATGGTAAGAATTCCTTTTGGTGTTCCTATTATACAAGTTGTATTATCAATGTCGTTATTAGTAATAGGTTTTATAGCCAGTACTTGGTTAGCAGGCAAGATATACCGTACCGGCATATTAATGTATGGCAAAAAAGTAAGCTATGCAGAGGTTTGGAAATGGCTAAGATACAAAGGTTAAAAAATTACGAATTACGAATTACGAATTACGATTGGTCAATCAAAACAATTAAACTATAAAGCAATGTCAAAAATATTAGTAATAGATGATGAAAAAATTATTCGCAATACTTTAAAAGAAATACTTGCTTACGAAAAGTATGATGTAGATGATGCTGCCGATGGTAAAATTGGGATTGAGCTTGCTACTAACAATAAGTATGATGTTATTCTTTGCGACATAAAAATGCCCGGTATGGATGGCATCGAAGTGCTCGAAAAGCTTCTGGAGTTTACAGATACTCCTATTGTGATGATTTCCGGACACGGTAATATTGATACTGCTGTTGAAGCAATAAAGAAGGGTGCTTATGATTATATCGCCAAACCTTTGGATTTAAACCGTCTCTTGGTTACAGTTCGTAATGCTCTTGATAAAGCTGTTCTTGTTGCCGAAACTAAGATATTAAAGCGAAAAGTAAGCAAGGCTTATACTATGGTTGGTGAATCAGAAGCTATTAATAATGTAAAGAATATTATTGAGCGCGTTGCTCCTACTGATGCCAGAGTATTGATAACTGGTGGCAATGGTACGGGCAAAGAACTTGTTGCACGTTGGCTTCACGAGAAAAGTAACAGAGCACAAGGTCCTTTTGTAGAGGTTAACTGTGCCGCTATTCCTTCGGAGCTTATCGAAAGCGAATTGTTTGGGCACGAAAAGGGTTCATTTACTTCTGCTATCAAGCAACGAAAAGGTGATTTCGAACAAGCTACAGGTGGTACTCTTTTTCTTGACGAGATTGGCGATATGAGTCTTTCTGCGCAAGCTAAAGTATTAAGGGCATTGCAGGAAAGCAAGATTACACGTGTTGGTGGCGAGAAAGATATTACTGTTGATGTGCGCGTAATTGCTGCTACTAATAAGAATCTTAAGGAAGAAATTGCAAGAAACAACTTCCGCGAAGATCTTTACCATCGTTTGAGTGTTATCGTTATTAATGTTCCCACCTTAAACGAAAGAACTGACGATATTCCTTTGCTTGCTGATTATTTTATAACTGATATCTGTCAGAACCAGGGCAGACCTGCTTTACAGATTACTGAAGATGCCTTAGCTGAGCTAAAGAAAATTGAATGGACAGGTAATATCCGTGAACTCCGCAACGTAATGGAGCGCTTAACTATCCTTTGCGATAACGTTATTGATGGGAAAGATGTTATTAAATATGCGCAACCGCTAAAGATGTAAAAGGAATGAGGCTTTTAGCTGTTTAGGCTTTTAGACTATTAGGAAGATATTGAACCTAATATCGTATGTACGGTATTAGGTTTTTTTGTTTATAAATTTAAATGAAACAATACTAAGCAATACAAATACTAATATTGATGGCCATAAAATTATTCCTCCTTTATATTTCTCAATAAACGGCTTATTATATACTTCATTTATTTTATCCTGTCTGTTTTTTCTAATCTTTTCATATGCTTCCTTTTTATCTTTTCTTATACTTTCTTTTTGCTCTTGATTCCTGTTAACCTGCATAGTCCACAAATTATCTTCGAAAATCATAAATGTTGCAAAAGTATCTTTTAAGCATATATTAATTGCTTTAACAACATTTCCCCAATTAATATTTTTGTCAAACAAGACATGTATTCCATTTAAAGTATCTTTTGTTTTTATAAGAGTTTGATTTCTTTTATCAAAAGAATCTAAAATAATATTATTCACAGAATCATTTCCGTTCAGAACAAATTCAATATATTTCCTTTTAAATTCTGGTTTAGATAATACAGTAGTATCAAACCTAAAACCACCTTTTTTATTTGGATTGTATTTAGATGGGAATGTAACGTCCACACATCTTTCGTCTTTTATGTGTGGAGTTAAATAATGCCAACATAAGATAGGAAGCAAGATTAAGCTTATCATACCAGGTGCATAATATTTCCTTTTTCTATTCATTAAAAAATTATTAATAAAAACAGCTTTATTCTAAACCCTTTGCAAACTTACAACTTTATTCAATCTATAACTCTTTTTACACCTATTTATTTCTTTATTATAAATATAATTTTGTTTTAAGAAGTAAGTAAGATGTTGATTTATTAATGATAAGCCGAAGTTTTCATATCCATTTTTAATTATAAATATAAAAGCGTTGACTGTCGAGTCAATGCCTCTGACTGCCGAGTCGAAGCCTCTGACTGTCGAGTCGAAGCCTCTGACTGTCGAGTCGAAGCCTCTGACTGTCGAGTCGAAGCCTCTGACTGTCGAGTCGAAGCCTTTGACTGCCGAGTCGGAGCCTCCGAGTGCCGACTCCAAGCCTCCGAGTCGAGACTTGACGACTTCATTTGGATAAAAAGAAGAATAAAGTGTGAAAAGTCTAAAAGTTAAATCAATGATAAGCATCAACATAAAAATACTTCTTCATTTTTCAGTTTTATCTTAAAGGTTTTTACTACTTTTACATCCTAATTAAATCATATTGCTATGAGAAAAATAGGTGTCATTGTTTTTGTTTTGCTTTTTGCAACGCTTCGTTTGTATAGTCAGAGCAATGCTGAACAGGAGATTATAGCTGCTAATAAAGTTATTGAAAGAGTAATTGGCGAAGAGGCTAAGAATTTTGAATTTATTAAAACTACTCATGCCGAAGGTCTCGATTCATACGAAGTACACGCTAATGCAGGCAAGGTTCAAGTAATTGCGAGCAGTACTATAGCTATGTGCCACGGTGCTTATGATTATCTGCGCAAAGCATGCCACTTTCAATATACATGGAGTAGTAATTCTATTAAAATTCCTACTATTTTTCCTGATTTTGATATTGCTAAAATTACAAGCCCATACAAAATGAGGCAGTACTATAATGTTTGTACTTACGGATATACGATGGCATTTTGGGGCTGGGATGAGTGGCAGCGCGAACTGGACTGGATGGCGCTACATGGTATCAATATGCCGATTGCAATGATTGGTCAGGAGGCAATTTGGCAGAAAGTTTGGAAATCTTACGGCGTTACTGATAAGGAATTAGACGATTATTTTACAGGCCCCGCTTTCCTGCCATGGCATCGCATGGGCAATGTAAACAAACATGGCGGACCTGCCCCAAAATCATATTATACTAAATCTGTTACCTTGCAGAAACAACTTCTTCAACGAATGCGTGAGTTGGGGATGATGCCAATCGTCCCGGCGTTCTCGGGTTATGTTCCCGATGCTTTAAAGAGAGTGATGCCCGATGCCGGCATAATAGATATGGCTCCTTGGTGCGGTTTCACAAAAGACTATAGTACACATATTTTGATGCCTTCAGCAAAGCAATTTACAGAGATTGGTAAGAAATTTATTGACGAATATACTAAAGAATTTGGCAAGTGTAAATACTATTTAGCTGATGCCTTCAACGAGATGACAGTTCCAATAAAAAAGGATAAACAAACTGAACTTGCAGAGTTTGGTCGTACTATTTATAATAGCATTCACCAAGCTGATACTGCAGGTATTTGGGTGATGCAAGGTTGGTTGTTTTTTAATGATAAAGGTTTTTGGGACAAGTCTGCTGTTCAGTCTTTCCTTAAAGACGTTCCTGATGATAAAATGATTATTATCGACCTTGCCAACGAGTCGTTTCATGGCTGGCAAGAGCAAGATGGCTTCTATGGAAAGAACTGGATTTGCAGTTATATTCATAATTATGGTGGGAAGACTCAGTTAGGGGGAGATTTAGCTCTGTTTGCCAGCGATGCGCCTAAGATGCTTTCTACACCTAATCATGGGAAGCTCTGTGGCTTTGGGATTTCGCCTGAAGGTATCAATCAGAATGAAGTTATTTATGAGTTGCTTACAGATGTAGCTTGGACCAATAAGCCTATCGACTTAAATAATTGGCTAGAGCTATGGACGAGCTCAAGATATGGATGTTGTGTCTCTGATGTTAAAACAAGATGGAAACATTTACTTAAATCTATTTATGGACCTAATGGTTATCATGCCCCAAACCTATATCAATTAAGACCATCGATGAATTTTGATCACAAAATATATATGTCAGAAGAATTAGATAGTGTATATTATGCTCTGAATACTAACTTAGATAGTTTATTAGCTAATCAAATGCTTATATTAGACTTAATTGAATTTGATTTTATACATTTAGGATCAAAAGCAGATTTCTATTTAAAAAAAGCAGTTGAATTTTACAAACAAAATGACACTTTGAAATCAAAATTAATGTTTAAAAATGCATTTAAGATATTATCCGCTTTAGATTCATTTGTAGATAGTATCCCTGAACGTAGGTTGGATACTTGGGTACAACAAGCGCGTAAGTGGGGAGATACTCCTGAAGAAAAGAATTACTACGAAGAGCAGGCAAAGCGCCAGGTAACAGTTTGGGGTGGCCCGGTTTTGTTGGAATATGCTTGTAAAACATGGGGAGGCTTGATAAACAGTTACTATTTGCAACGATGGCTTATTTTTTATAACACTTTATTTAATAATGGAAGTGACACTATAAAACAATGGGAAGAGAAATGGATAACAACTCCTGATAGTTATAAAAAACCAATTAGAGAAATTGTTAAACTTTCTGGTCCATTATATTATTATGGGGATAATTTTCTTAACATAAACCAATACTTAGATTATATCACTATCCATTCCGAACCACAAAAGGATGGTCCCTATTTAATAAGTATTGATTCGCAGGATAAAAGTCTGGAGATTTATTATACAACTGATGGTTCGGCTCCCACACCTAAGTCAATTAAATACACCAAGCCTTTCACGGCTAAAGTGCCATCAATTATTAAAGCGAATACGTTTAAAGAAGGTAAAGAATATGGTAGTGATGCTGAACTAAAATTATCGCTTTCGCTGAATAAGAAGGTAACATTAAAAGAAGAACCTGATGGAAAGTATAAAGGAAATGGTGCTCAATATTTAACTGATGGCATTTCAGGTTCAACTGATTATACAGATGGAAAATGGTTAGGCTTCGAGGGCAAAGATATGGTAGCTACAATCGACTTGGGCTCTGTTCAGACTGTAAAAAGTGTAACTATTAATTATTTGGTGAATACTAATGCAAGGATTTTTGAGCCTTCTGCAATTTTTGTATATACATCTGATGATAATATCATTTACCATTGGGGAAATGCAAAAGTTATGGATTCTGATACATGGGATAATGAAATAGAACTTAATAAAATTGAGATAAAATTAACATCATGTAAAACTCGATATATTAACGTTGACGTCAATAGCCCTAAAGTTTGTCCGGAGGGGCATCCTGGTGCAGGGCAAAAGTGTTGGATTTTTATCGATGAAATTACAGTAAACTAAGAAAGCGTAAGATTTAATCCAGCTTAATCATATTCCCGTCGGTGTAAGATACCTTATCGCCACGGCATTCGTAATAATATTTGTTGCCTTCGCAACTAATTATTTTTACCTTCATTATCTCTCCCTTTTTTCGGTTCACCATTTTTACATTCTTCGATCTTTTAAAGATAAGCCAGTACTCTGTATCGCTCACCCAATGTATTTTAGAGATAATCTTCGACTTCCCGTTATTAAATATCTCAACCTGTTTATTTTTTGTGCGTATCACCTGCACATCATATTCTCTTCCTTCGTAAGTAAACTTACCTTCACGCATTTTCTTGGCACATTCGCTTACTTGTGCTTTAGTTGTAAGTGTAAAGACACAAAAAATTGTAACGATTAAGAGTATTTTTTTCATTAGATTAATAGTATTTAGGTTTTAAACATCCTTTTAATAAAACGGAAGGTATTTATAATTATTACCTTTCTTTTCTTATAAATTATATTAAGTTATATAGGATGCAAAATTAAAATAAATCACACACAAACCACACTTAATTGTTACAATTTATTTAATCATATATTTAGGAGCAAATGATAATTGAGGACATAATAGATAATTCCCAACCAAATTACCCCAATAATTAATGTAATAATGTAGAATGAGAATTTCTTATTCTTATGATGAATAAAGTGCATTAGAAGCATCATAATATATACTCCTCCCAGTAGGGCAAGTATATGTAATGTGCTTTCTGGTACTCGCTTCCCTCTTCTTGTAGCACTCATTTTATCTATAACAAAGGTGATAATTGTAATAATGTTGATAACAACAAAATAGAGTAAGATAAATTTCATAAGCTTACAAATATTTAGTAATAAAAATGAAGTGTAAAGATACTAAATGTATAAGCTAATTAAGTCAAATTAGTTAATTATTTGTAAATTTTTAACAAATCCAATTCTCTTGAGATATATTTCCTGTGTTTGCAATAAATAGTGTAAATTTTCTATCTCTGCAATTTCAAAACATTGCGATAACGGAAAGGAGATAAACTGTTAAAATCAATATTAAATAAAATCTCATTATAATACTTCTTCAACTCCGGAAGATATACCAGGCGGTATCCCAAATGAACCGGGGCCAGAAATCTTAAGATATGCATATCAGAATTAAGCTCCCCTCCTATCGACTTCATAATATTTTTCTGATCATTATAAATTGTTTCGGCATAACCGTAATACAACTTCATATCTATTCGTTTTAAATACATTATGGAGCTTAAGCTGAGATCCGGACAAATTAAAGGGAAATAATAATAGGCAGAAAAAGATTTAAACGTATTGCTTCTCACAATGGTGTTACCAATAGGATAACTTACAAAATCATTGAAATAATACACCGAATTTCCCTCCTTACGCTCCTGATATCCACCATATAATATAAATCCATGGTGTTTTATCAACGATGGAAGATAAAGGTAAGTTTCGGCCGATTTAATATCGCCATAATTGCGATAACCCAAAGGAGAATGCACATAATTAAGATCTAAAGTTTGCCCCCACGCCGGATACAGGTCTCTTGTTCCGGTCTTTAACAATCTGTAAGAATACAATCTATATTGTAGATAATTTATATTTCCATTATGAAAACTTTCGCTGTTAAAGCCTGAGTTTGCAATGTTTGTCAATGAAGTAGAGACTTCGGGTTGATAACCATAATAATACTTGCATCGGGTATAATTCTGAGGGATTCTGATGTCAAGATCTAGATTTATTTCATCATATGGATAAAATTTTGTGTAAAGATACTTATGCGGTGGCAATGAACTATAATAGTTTACAGCAATTTCACGTTTCTGGAAATTCGTTTTCAAATCAATAACCGGATACCATCCTTTATAGGTAAAATTAAGAAAATATTTACCATTATTCTGAATAGAGAGGTATTCCCATCCAGCCGTTACAAACATCGTACTCAATAGGTTCTGCGACATAAAAGATATCCCCTGACTGGCAGATTGATTGTTGGCGTCAATAGATAACGGAGCCCAGCTATGAAGATTGAATAAATGCGTGAACTTATTGTAATTTTTAACCTCAAATTGCTTTATTTCAGATTTATTTAAAGATATAACTCCCTTTTCCTGACTCATTAACTGCTCTGGCAAATGCAATGAAACATCTTTACAATCTTTAAGCAATTTCCATTTAAGAGTATCAATTTCAAGCTCCGAAACACTGTATCCTTCAGGAGAATAATCAACAAAAGCAAGCTTTGATTCGTCGGGAGAAGTGCATGGATCGGCAGCACCAAACTTAGTGGAAGTTATTCTGTAAATGTTTTTATTATTGAGATTAAAGGCATAAATATTATCAACACCCGTATAAGAACCATTATAAATAATATAATTTTTATAATAACAAGGCTCACTAATCTCTGTATGATCAAATGGTTTAAGGAAACGAATGGTATTAGTAAAATTATCATATTCTGCCAGAGTTTTCCCTTTTTTATTTACAGCAATCATAATAATTTTATGATCGTCCCTACTCCACGAAGGAGTTGCTAAAAACGCTTCGTCAGGCGAAGAAATCTTACTTAAAATCTTCCCTGTTTTAGAATCAATAATAACTAGAGCATATTTATTGGTAATGCTAACTTCAACGCAAGCAATACGTTTGCCATCATTAGAAATAGCTGGAGCAAAATAACGTGAATGCTTTGTAAGAGTGTTAATTTTATGAGAATTCAAATCAAAAGTCTTGATTACAGCATAACTTCTATGCCCCCACCTCGGATCGTTGTAATTCTCAGTCCACGCAATAATGTTTCCTGAAATAGATAATGTCTGCATAAAATCATCGCCCTGAGAGAAGATTTTCTCAACATTTCCATTCTTATTAATAAAAACATAAGCAGGAATAACATCTATTCCATTTCGTAAAGCAACAAGGAGACTATCATTTACATAATTTGGGTATCTATAATTTGTATAATCTTTAGATGTCCTTTTATTGATTTGTTTATATGTAATAATGTCATTCTGATTTATTTTATCACGCCAAAGCGAATCAAGAGTATGCAATGTTTCTTTATAAAGATTATTTTTGGTAAGACCAATTTCTTTATGAATACCTAATGAAAAAGGCACACCAAGAAAAGGATTACGGGCTATATAATTTAAAGTTCCGTCCCAAAGTTTAGAACCATGCTTCAACCTGGAAACCGCAATTAAATTATAGCCTAAAGTATAAGGATCCGGCACATGATCTTTGTAAGATCCATAAATAGCCTTGTTGTAATTGTAAGTTTTTGAGGAAATCAACTGAGCACGCAAATCAATATCAAAAAATGGGACCCTACCTCTTCCGCTATGGCTTAATAAGGTTTCTGTAAGAACGGCGTCGCCTTCAAGGAACCATCTGGGGAGATAAACTCCTGCAACTGCGCCGGGACCCTGTTCCCCGAAAGGGAAATACAAAAGATTGGTAAAACCTTTCAACAATCTGCTTACCTGTACAAAATGCCGGTATTCATGTATTGCTAATTGCTCAAACCACGGCTGCGCATACATATCTTGCGGTGGACAAGTATAATATTCTGAACGTTTTGGTGCCCAGGTAACAAATGCATTGGAAACAACAGTGCGGTTGTGTAAAACGATAGATAATTTCTTAGGTTTGCATTTTAATGAATAAGAATTGGATTCATATACTTTCTCAAGGTAATTAGCCAGATAATTAACCTGAGAATCTAATTCAGAAGGGAAAATAAGTTTAAAATGCTCCGTATTTATCTGAGCCCATTTAACGCTTGCAGGATCTTGACCCGCATCATAATATTGCGCCTTTACAGAAAAAGAAGAGGAAATAAATAATAGAATAAATAGAAAACAACTAACAATAATTAATTTTATTGAACTATTGTCTTCATTCATTCTTAATTCTTAATTCTT
>CAIWDQ010000643.1 GCA_903911455.1 uncultured bacterium | reverse complement strand
TAAATGTATTATTTGATTGGTTAGAGATTGAATATTGGGTAAGAATGATACTAATTTTAATTGTGTTGAGTATTACAATCTTTTATATAGGAATAAAAACTACGAACCCTTTAATATTTTCTACCAGATCATTTGAATACACACGTTCTAAAAACAGACTAATATTTGTAGAAGCGCAGGCTTTTATCGCTTGGTTTGTATCAAGTGTAATAATTTTTTTAATACATCTTCCTTCCTTATCATATATTGAAAATTCATTAAGCCTATCGATGTTTCTTCTAATCTTACCATCTTATTTTACTTATAAACATATAAAAAATCTACCAGTTGACTATTACGAGGAAGTCCCTCAATATAAAATTCCCTGGTTTTATATAGCATTAATACTAATTTTACTTATTCTTTTCAGAATTATCTTAAGAAAAGGTATCCCTTTTTAAAAAAGTTAATATATCATCCTTTTATTTTCTCTAAATGATTTCATATATCACTCTATATTAGGGTGCATACTGCTTTTTCATAAAATGCCTTTAATGAGTATCAGGTGGTTGAGAGCATCTTAAGCACTTTAGTTACGATAAATCACTTGGTGAAGAGCATCTCATCTGCTTGAGGTACGATAAATCATTCGGTGAAGAGCATCTCATCTGCTTGAGGTACGATAAATCATTTGGTGAAGAGCATCTCATCTGCTTGAGGTACGATAAATCATTTGGTGAAGAGCATCTCATCTGCTTGAGGTACGATAAATCATGTGATTATACCTATCTCATCTGCTTAAGGTACGATAAATCATTTGGTGAAGAGCAACTCATCTGCTTGAGGTGAAACTTATCAGCTTATTTATTAAACATATAAGCGTTATAAGCATATTATTCTAAAAGAAATTTCTATCTCATAAAAATGAAATATTGTTTTTAAATTGAAGAATATTTTCCAATTTACTATTGATATGACCATGCTGAATTATTTAGATGTCTTAAGAAACCTGTATTCTGTTATAATAATATTTTTAAGCTTAATTTTTAGATGTTGAAACAATCATTTACTTAATATTAAATTAACCACATGTTATTTTTATTAATATTAACTTAATGCAATCGTAATATTCTCTTCACCCCTAAAAACTATCGGTTTCATACCTTTGCATAATTCTTAAATTACAATAATTCATATTAAAGTAAACACATATATCTGATGAAAAAAATACTTTTAGTTATAGCACTTATTATTGCAGGTGCTTGTTTACATGCCCAAAACGGTTTGGAAAACATCATTGTAGAAAAATATTATATCTCAAATGCTGCTGACTCTATCGGCAGTTCTGGCCCTTTACCTGTAGGGTCGGTTACTTACAGAATTTATGTTGATATGCTGCCGGGTTATACTTTTCAAATGGCATACGGCAACGCTACTCATAACCTGAAATTTACTACTACAACATCGTTCTTTAATAATTTAGATTATGGCTCTACAACTCCTAATTATAGTAAAACAAATGCACGTAAAAATACTGTAATGCTTGATTCATGGTTGTCTGTTGGTGCTGCTTGTAATGGGAACTTTGGGGTTTTAAAATCGGAAGATAATGGAGTTAGTAATGTTGTAAATTTAAATGGTTTATTAGCAAATACCGATACAAGTATGGGAATCCCGTTAACAACTCAGGATGGTTTAATAGCTGGTTCTCCACAATCTGTCACTATGGTTGGTATTACTAATCAGACTGATGTTTTTAGTGATGGGAGTGTTGTTGGTAATTCTTTTATACTCAATAATGCTGCCTGGTCCTCACTTAGCGGTTCAACCGGGCCTACATCTACCAATAGAGTTTTAATAGCTCAGATTACTACAAATGGTGCTTTTCACTACGAGTTAAACATTCAGATAGGTACACCTACAGGTGGAGTTCAAAATTATGTATCAAGTAACCCTACTTTGTATAATGGACAGATGGAGCTTACAATGGCATCATTAAGTGGTACTTTAAATGGGCCTCCAGCTGCATTTGCAGTAACTGGTACTGGCTCATATTGTCCTGGTGGAACAGGATTGGCTGTTGGCTTATCAAGTTCCGAAGCAGGTGTTACTTATACAATAAATCCAGGAGGACAAACGATGGCCGGAAATGGTACTGCCATTAGTTTTGGTTTAAAAACTGCTGGAACTTATACAATATCCGGTACTAATAGCAAAGGAACTACTTCTATGACTGGCAACGCAGTTATTACAGCAGCTTTGCCTGCTACACCTATTGCATCAGTTACTGATAGTTGTACAAGTTCTGTGTTTTCAATTTCTAACTTAGCAAATGGAGCTACTTTAAAATGGTATAATGGAAGTACTCAGGTTGGTACTGGTAATAATTTTCATGTAAATAATTCAGTTACTTTAACTGCAATTCAGGCATTAAGTACTTGTCAGAGTTTAGCAAGTAACAGTGTTACTTCAAATCCGGTTCAAGCACTTACTCCATCAATAAGTATCTCTGGTCCTAATTTTATTATCCCAGGAGCTTATGTAAATTATACTGCAATCCCTACAAATGGAGGAACTCCTTCTTATCAATGGAAAGTAAACGGAATTAATGTAGGTTCACCTACAAACTCTTATTCATACTATGCTTTAAATGGAGATGTTGTTACATGTACTATGATGTCAACATTAACATGCTTAACTTCATCTTCTACTACTTCAAATAATATAAATGTTTTTTATATGAATACTTATAATGTGAACGGCAACGGTACTTATTGCAGTACTGATAATGGTTTGACGGTTACTTTAAGCAATTCGCAGATAGGAGTAAATTATCAGTTATTAAAAAATGGAATAAGCGAAGGTAGTGTAATAGCAGGTACAGGAAGTGCATTAAACTGGTATAATAAAACTGCTGGCACTTATACAGTAAAAGCAATAGCAGGCACTAATATCCTTCCAATGAACGGGAATGCTATCATTACTTCAGTTAATCCTGTCGCAGCAGCAGTTTCAATCACAGCTTCATCTATTAACGTTGTAATAGGTGATACTGTACATTTTGTTGCAACACCTACTAACGAAGGAACTAATCCTACGTATCAATGGAAAGTTAATGGAGTAAATAAAGGTATTAATTCATATTTATTTTCATACATGCCTTCTAATCACGACACAGTTAAATGCGTTTTAACTTCAAATATTGCATCTTGTATCACCAATAACCCTGCAATATCAAATAGTATTGCTATAATAGTAAATCAATCAATTTTAAAAACTCTTAATGTTTCTGCTATGCTTCAGGAATATTATGCAGGATACGGACAGCCAATGAATCAGACAAATGATATGGATATGAATTCAGGTGATATAAATCCAAAATTTTCTTTACCAATAGTTGATACTTTACAGGTTTTAATTATGAATCCTGCTACAATGGATCCTTTTGATGTTGTAAATACTGCTGAGTATAGATTTGACGGTATGAGTTTAAATCAAGACGGTACAATAAGCCCACAGATTTCCTTACCATCAAGTATTACAGGTTATCGTTATATAGTAATTAACCATCGAAATAGTCTTGAAACCTGGAGTGATACAGTTGATGTTTCAGTTCCAACTATTAACTATAATTTCTATACACATCCTGTTTCTACACAATTCCCGGGTAATATGTTGCCTGATTATTCAGGAACTACATATCATGGTTCATTAATTTGGGGTGGTGATATAGGTGATCTTTATATTCCGGTTAAAGATGGTGTTATTAATATATATGATTTATCAGCAGTGTTTGATGCCATTAATGATCAAACAGGAGTATTAAGTTCAGGATATAGTGTTCAGGATGTTAATGGGGATGCAGTTGTAAATATATATGACTTATCAATGGTATTCGACAATCTGAATGCCGGAGCATCTAGTGTAAATCCTGGAACAGTAAAGAAAAAGTAAACGCAAATTTTTATTAAAAAACTAATAAATTTATAAAGATCCAACAGCAATTTAAAAAGCTATAAAGATAAGCAAAGTGCGATAATAACTTTGTGATTAGTAAACTCAAGGCATCAATCATCATAAGTTGGTGCCTTATTTTTTTATAAAATATACATAATAATCAAAAAAACAGTTACTCCGAAATAGCTTTTCTGCAATAAAATGATTAGTTCATAATTCTTTTTCATTTGAAAGAAATTATATATTTTTAATTTTTCCTTTTATTTTTCTTACTTTCTTAAAACTACCTTGAAAATTAAAATAACTGTTTTTTAAAAAAGGATTTGAAAAATTTAATAATAAAAACACAGTTCATCCATTATTAATGGTGTTAAATTATATGGATTTATTCATTCACCTTTAATAATGGATTCAGCTAATCCGAACAAAATGGAACATTTTTTCGGATTTTTTTTTGCATAAAAAAACCACTTCCGTTTCCAGAAGTGATCCTTTTTATGTTTGTGGCAATGACTAACAAACAAAGTTTAATAAATCTTCTCTTTGCTTTTCTTTGTCCTTTCCTCCTCTTAATCTAATCATTTTAAAATCATCACTTAATTTGTCAAAAAAGACTTTATCAGTTTCAAATTCTTTAAGTTTTTCTTCTCTTTGACGTTCCCTTTCTAATAAATGTTTTCTGTATGGGTCTTTGGTCTCTGGCTCTTCTAATCCTAAATAATTACTAAAAATTACATCTTTGAAATAATCAATATTTGAATTATTCAAATTTATTCCTTTTTTAATGATAGTATTTTCATACATAAAATTATTCATTAATCAGGTTTTCAATTTCATCATAAACAGACTGTAACTTATCTGTTTTTTCCTGATAC
>CAIWDQ010000642.1 GCA_903911455.1 uncultured bacterium | reverse complement strand
CTCCTGTACATATATATTTATTAAAAAAGATTCCACATTCAGCTGGCTTAGGTGGAGGATCATCCAATGCTGCATTTACTTTAAAAAAATTAAATGAACTTTTTGAATTAAATCTTTCAATATCAAAATTACAGGAATATGCATCACAATTAGGCAGTGATTGTGCATTCTTTATTGAAAATAAACCTGTGCTTGCTATTAATAAAGGCGATGTTTTTAAAGATGTTGTTTTATCTCTTAAAGGTTATAATATTTGTATTGTGAAACCTAATATTAATATTAATACTTCAGAAGCTTATCAAGCAATTATACCTCACAATAAATCACCTAAATTAGACCAACAAATTACTTTACCAATATCACAATGGAAGAAGAATATTGTTAATGATTTTGAAGAAGTAGTGTTTAAAACATATCCAGAGATTGAAAATATTAAAGATACTTTTTATGAGAATGGAGCTATCTATTCTGCAATGAGTGGAAGTGGTTCGGCAGTATATGGTATATTTAAAGAAACTATTCCTCAAATTAACTTCCCTAATGATTATTATTTTTGGAAAGGTACTTTAGAATAATATTTTCTTTTAGTTTAGAAAATGCTTCTAGCGTAAGGTGTAGCAGATTGAGAAGCAAAATCATTATTTAAATATTTATAATAAGCAGCAATAGCAATCATAGCAGCATTATCAGTACTATATTCAAATTTTGGTATAAATGCATGCCAATTATATTTGAGTGCAGCATCAGTCAATGCTTTTCTTAAACCGCTATTAGCTGACACTCCACCAGCAATTGCTATTTGATTTATACCTGTTTGTTGTGAAGCCTTAATTAGTTTCTTCATTAAAATAGATACAATTACTTCCTGAATTGAAGCACAAAGGTCAAATTTATTCTTTTCAATAAATTCAGCATCCTTTTTAAGTTCATCTCTTAAGAAATAAAGTATAGATGTTTTTAAACCGCTAAAACTAAAATTAAGTCCAGGTATATTAGGTTCATTAAACTTAAATGCGTATGGATTGCCTTCTTTAGAAAATTTATCAATTAATGGACCACCAGGATAGGGAATACTCATAATTTTAGCTGCTTTGTCAAACGCTTCTCCAGCTGCATCATCAATTGTTTTACCTATTATTTCCATTTCAAAATGACTTTGCATTAATACTATCTGAGTGTGTCCACCTGAAACTAATAAACATAAAAAAGGAAATTCAGGTACTTTTTGTTGATTATCATCTTTTATAAAATGTGATAAGATATGAGCTTCCAGATGATCAACTTCTATTAAAGGTATATTCAATGCTAATGAAAAAGATTTAGCAAAAGAACTACCAACAAGTAATGAACCTAGTAAACCTGGACCTCTTGTGAATGCAATTGCGTCTAATTGCTCTTTTTTTATTTTTGCAATTTTAAGTGCAGTGTCAACAACAGGTATAATGTTTTGCTGATGTGCTCTTGATGCAAGTTCTGGGACAACGCCTCCAAAGTTCTCATGCATTTTTTGATTTGCAATCACATTGGCAAGAATTTTGTTGTTCTCAATAATTGCTGCAGATGTATCATCGCAAGAAGATTCAATAGCTAGTATATATGGCATTTATTTTTACTTTAGAATAATAATTTGCAAAATTATGAATTATATTCTTTTAATTAAGGAAATTCAATTAATTTTGTTCTCTTAAATAGTTTATTAATAAAACATCAAAGTCATTAAAAGACGAATTCGCAAAATACTGATTTATACAGTTTCAATACTATTAGTATTGCTATTGTTGTTGTTTGTGGCTGCCTCCAGTAGTGCAGTGCAAACGTATTTTGCCAAAAGATATTCAGCTTATTTGTCTGATAAGCTTCATACCGAGATTACAATTTCTAAAGTTAGCATTAATATTAGATTACATCTCTTACTTCAAGATGTTTATATTAACGACCAGCGACATAACACGTTGTTAAGTGCAAATATTATTGATTGTAAAGTACATAGTGTTTCATTAAATAATAAAAGTATTAGCTTTAGCAATATCTTATTTGATAATACACAGATTGCTTTACAAAAGTATCATTCGGATACTGTTATGAATTATCAGTTTTTAGTTGATTATTTCAAATCTGAAGATACTACTAAATCAACTACTTCATGGAAGCTTAAATGCAAAACTTTTGAATTTAGAAATACTAAATTTAAATATCTTAATCAGGATAATAAAGATTATAAAACAAAAGGTTTAGATTTAAATAATATTGAACTTACTAATATCAATCTTAAAATTGATAGTATTAATTTGAATGGTGATACAATTAAGCTAAAACTTAATAATCTTGGATTTAAAGATAAGTCAGGCTTTATTGTTAAGAACTTTACAACAAAGATTAAATATCATCCCGGTTTAATTTCATTACAAAATCTTAATTTAGAAACTCCTTTGTCGAATATAAACATGGATGCTGAACTGAATTATAATAATAATGATGATCTTAAAGATTTTATTAATAAAGTAACTATCCAAACTACTGTAAGGAAATCAAATGTGAGCTTAAAAGATGTTGCTTTCTTTTATAAGGATTTAGTTGGGGATGAAAATCGTATTACTTTCTCAGGATTAATTACTGGTAAAATTAATAATATTAAATTAAAGGATTTTAAGTTTAACTACGGGCACACTACTGACTTCGAAGGGAACTTGTCAATGAATGGTTTGCCAGATATTGAACAAACTTTCGTGAGGTTAACTATTAAGAGATTTACTACTAGCAAAGCTGATATTGAATCTTTTTATATCCCTGGAGTTATCAATAATCATTTTATTGTTCCTGATAATTTAACTTCGTTGGGTGCTATTCTTATTAAAGGTGAATTTACAGGTTTTTATAATAACTTTAATGCTTATGCTGATTTGTATTCTGGAATAGGGCAATTAAGTACAGATATTACACTTAGTAAGAATAAACAGTCGAAGGTTGAATACAAAGGGCATGTTTTTGCTAAGAAGTTTGACATAGGAGAATATCTTAATATGAAAAACTTAATGGGCAAGCTTAATCTTGATGCCGAAATATCGGGTTCAGGTTTGAAACGTGAAGATGCTCAAATAGAAATGACTGGAGGTATTAATGCTTTTGAATTTAAAGGTAATGTTTATGATAGCATTGCCATTAAAGGGAAGTTTACCAATAAATTATTTGATGGTTATTTGAGTATTGTTGATAACAAAATAGATTTTAATTTCCTTGGGAATGTTGATTTCTCTTCTGATGTTCCTGTTTTTGACTTTACTGCTAATATAAAGAATGCTAATCTATATAAACTTAAGCTTGTTAATAGCGATTCTTCAGGAATTTTGTCTACGCGACTTAATATTAATTTTATTGGTAATACAGCTGATAATATCAGAGGTTTAATTAAAGTTGAGAATACAAATTACATTCAGGGCAAGGATCAATATATAATGAAACAACTTACATTAAATACCTATAATGATGCACAAGGGCAACGAAAGATTGAACTTAAGTCTGATTTTGTTTCTGCTGATATATATGGTGCTTTCAGATTTGTTGATTTGCCTGATGCCTTTAATAATTTCATGCAAAAGTACCTGCCTTCTTTCACGCCTATCAAAGAAAAGAAGAAGTACGAACCTGTTTTGCACGATCAGAAGTTTGTATTTAATATATTATTACAGAATACTAAAGAGATTAGCAGATTATTCTTTCCTAAACTCATAATTGCAGATAATGCTACAATAAGTGGTAGTTATGATTCTAAACTTTCGGAGTTTAGATTGAAAGGGAATATGGCTTATGTTAATTTTAACGGTAAAATTATTGACGACTTATATATTGATGGTGTTACTGATAACAAACGTTTGTATTTAACTACAGGTTGTTCTCATGTTTCGCTTTCCGATAGTCTTGGTGTTGATAATATTAAACTTAAAACGTATCTGCAAAGCGATAGTATTTTGTATTTTATTAACTGGAAAGAAAACAATACATCTATCACTCATAACTCCGGAGATATAAGAGGATTTGCAAGTTTTATAAATGTACCTCAGATTAACATTGCGTTTACTAAGAGTGATATTATTGTAAATGATTCAGTGTGGAGACTACAAGGGGAGAATTTTATTACTATTGATTCATCAACTGTTGCTATTCATAATCTAAGTATAAGTAGTGGATTCCAGTCATTAGGTATAGAAGGCAGAATAGGGAAGTCGTCAGATGATAGATTGTTTGTGAACTTAAACAAATTTGATATTGAAAACTTTAATTTCTTTTTAAAAGCTCAGGATATTAATATTAAAGGTTTAGTAAGTGGTTCGGTTGATTTATTTGATCTTTACAAATCTCCTAACTTCCTTACAAATATCACAATTCAGAACTTGAAATTTAATAATGATCTTTTAGGCAATGCAAATATTGTTACTACCTGGGATAAATTTAAGGAAGGCTTTTCTACAAAACTTATTGTAAGATATAAAGGTAATGTAGCTGAAGCCGATAGAATAATAGCTGAAGGTTATTACTATCCAAATAAAGCTGAGAACTTTGATTTTAATCTAAAGATGGAGAACCAGCGAATAAACTGTGTTGGATACTATTTAAAGAGTTTTAGTTCTGACTTCGAAGGTTTAGCTTCGGGTAATATTTCTTTAAGGGGTACTGTTGATAACCCTGTTATAAAGGGTAAATTTAAACTTGATAAAACTAAGTTGAAGATAGATTATCTCAATACAACATATTCTTTAAGCGATTCTATTGAGATTACTAAAGATTACTTTGCCTTTAATAATTTTGTAATCACTGACGAAAAATTTAATACTGCTCGTCTGGATGGTAAAATAACTCATCAAAATTTAGCTAAGATTCGTGTTGATCTTAAGATAAGTACTAAGAAATTTATGATGCTTAATACGATGGCTGTTAATAATGATTCCTATTATGGTAAAGCATTTGCAAGTGGTGTTGTAAAGATTACCGGACCTGATAACGACATAAGGCTAGAAGTAATTGCTAAAACCGAAAAGGGTACTGATTTAACGATCCCAATTTCTGATAAAACCTTTAATCATGATAACAGTTTTGTAACTTTTGTTGATAAGAATAAAAAAGACGAAGCTGTAAAGGTGCGTCATACCGCAATATTTGGAATTACTATGAAGTTTGATCTGGAAGTAACTCCTGACGCACAAATGGGTTTGGATATTGAAACAGGTAGTACCGGTGGTGAAATTTCTGCCAATGGTAAAGGCAATATTCAGATGAAGATTGATGATGACGGTTCGTTTAAGATGTATGGTGATTATACTATAAATGAAGGTTTGTATTACTTTTCGTTCCAGAAGTTGCCAAGTAAGAAATTTACCATTCAGAATGGAGGAACTATAAGCTGGTCGGGCGATCCTTATAATGCTAATATTAATATTAAGACAATTTATAACACAAAGGCTTCATTGTATCCTGTAATGCTGGCTATTGGAAGTACCGATAAAAAGAAAGTAGCAGTGCAAAGCATTATTAATCTTAGTGGGAAGCTTACCAATCCTGATATTAATTTTGATATAAATCTTCCTAATACCGATCAGGGAGTCAAGGATCAGTTCTTTACTTTAGTTGATAAAAATGATCCTGCTCAGATGACACAACAAACGCTTTCGATATTATTTATGAATAGCTTTGTATCTAAAGACCGTACTACCTATAGTACTTCAGTAGGTTCAGGTGTTGGTAGTTCTTCTGCCGAGATGATATCTAATCAGATAAGCAATTATCTATCTAAAATTAGTAAAGATTTTGATATTAATATTAATTATCATCCTTCCGATCAGTTGACTAATCAGGAGTTGCAGGTAATGTTGTCTACTCAGATACTTAACGACAGAGTTTCTATTAATGGAAATGTTGGGATGGGGGGTAGTATTAAAGACTTACCTAACGGACAATCTTCTACTTCGTCACAGAATGCCAGTAATTTTATTGGTGATGTTAATGTAGAAGTTAAATTAACTGATGATGGCCGCTGGAAATTAAAAGCTTTTAACCGCTCAAATCAATACGATTTATTAAATAACTATTCGCCCTATACACAAGGTATTGGTATCTTCTATCGCCGCGAATTTGATACCTTTAAAGAGATATTTAAGAATCCTTCAAAGTAAATTTAATTACGAATTACGAATTACGAATTACGATTCTGTCTATCGTCATTGCGAGGGCTTTGCCCGAAGCAATCTAATTGTATTATTCTCATTCTTAATTCATATTTCATAATTATTCTTATATTTATAACCGAAGGCAGGGTTTAAATATAAATAAGCAGGAGAAAGGACTTAGCCTTAGCAGTATTTGAAATTAGTGGCAAAAGTACTGTAAGTTTTTTTTAAACACATAAAATAAAATCTGAGGCGTTCCCGAATCAATATATGCCGACAAAAGTAGATATATGCTCTCAAAAATGCTATTTATCTCAACACAAATACAATTCATCATCATACAAATGCAATTAAAATAAAAATAGACCCTAATAATATATTCTCCTATTTGAATAAATTAAAAACGGACATTAATAATAATTTTACATACCAAAATAATTTGCTAACAGATACAAATAATGGGTGTGTCAACTCCAATAATTGATGCCACTTTCATAATAATTGATGCCAACTTCGTAATAATGCTTGCCAAATTGTAATAATTGGGTCCAAAACCAAATAATTGATGCCAACTTCGTAATAATTGATGCCACTTTTGTAATAATTGATGCCAAGTTCGTAATAATGCTTACCAAATTGTAATAATTGGTTTCAAAACTAATCTAATTGATGCCATTTTCATAATAATCGTTGCCACTTTCGTAATAATTGATGCCAAAACCGTATACATCGCTTATATATTGTTAGTTATTAAAAATGGTATTTTTTTTTTAACAAGAAGAAGAATGTAATATTTTATTAAAAAGGGAAACTTTCAGGGGATTGCGGGTCAAGCACGGAATGACACTTAGACTATATAATTGATAAAAAAGAAAAAACCTGATAAGTTTGATGCTTATCAGGGCTTTTACAATAAGATTTATTGTGAAAAATTCTTTATACGGTTGTTGTTGTAATAGCTTCAAGGATAAAACCTAAATCTGTTACTTGTCCTATTTTAACTTCAAAATTAAATTCGAGTGTATTAATATTGTCACCTTTCAATGTTGCGCTATAAATAGCAGGTAATAGGTTTTTAACTGGTATTTGACCGTTTACATCACTTACAGCAGTAAAATTGATTGCCATTATCGTAAGAGTAATATTTGGAACAGCTTGTCCTGTAATTTTATCCATCAAACTGATAACTGCATCACCTGTTGTTACATCCGGTGGGGTAGGAACTTTATTATGAATATGATAATGAGGAACCATTCTAGCTGATTTATAGGCTTTGTAGAATTCCATATTTATAAATTTAAAAGCTTTTGCTGTTAAATCTCCAGAGTTTGCAAATAACAATCTCAATTGTTTAATCTGCTCTTCCAATGCTTCAAGGTCTCCTTTATGTATATCAATTTGATTTTTAGAGCCATTTTGACTGGCAATTAGATCTGTTTGTATGCTTCTTAATTTTAAATCAAAAGCGGGTGTAACACCAAATTTTACTAATGGTACTTTGTATAAATCAACTACTGCTAAAATTTTTGCTATTGAATCTGGTAATTCTTCAATTTTGGTGTGCAATAAATTCGATTCATTGTATTGTGAAACCATGTCCATTAATTTTCCATCATTAATGGAATAACCATAAGCTCCGCAAAAAGAAGCACAAGCACTAAAATAAAGAGCTGCTTCATGTTTGACTGCTGCACCCTGAAGTGTAATACCGTGAGTGCCGGTTTGTAACTTTTGAACGAGAGCATCACATACCGCTTTTCTGTTTTTAACATCGGTAATAAACTCATCAAAAGCTTCATTCATTATAACTACAAGTGTATTATTAACGCATAAAAAACATACACGTGTAACCATTGACAGGTAAAAAATATCTCCAGAATTTATTTTCATACGATTTTTTATTAATTTTTATTGTTTAATTATTGATTTAAGTATAACTTATTTTACTCCTCGACTCATGTCAAAAAATTTTTGAAACATTGTACACCGGAACTAAAAAAGCAAAACTTACCGCAATAACATAAAAATTAATAAAAATCAATTTTCAGACGATAGGCTCGACTTTCTAAAAAATAGACAGAATGAAAAAAAGAACAATGTATATAGTATCGTAAAACGATAACAGCAATTGAAACGCAAAAGTACAGAAATTATTTTACATAGGTATAAGAAAAATCTTTTTTTATTGAATTTGTTAGTTTATTATGTTTTTTATAATGATAATGGTTTTTATTATATTTATAACCGAAGTTAGGGTTTAAATATAAAGGGGGGGAAGGTATAAAACTATTAATAAACTAATCGTCATTGCGAGCGTAGCGAAGCAATCTCAATCAAATAAGAAGCTCAATTAATTCGTGGTTGAGCTTTTATTTTTTAATTTAAATCCATTTATATTTTATTATTATGTATTTTTGTAAAAGTTATTTGTTAAAAAATAAAAAAGATTAATAATGGCAAACAAAAGGATCAAACTATTAATATTTATTGGATTTATATTCAT
>CAIWDQ010000641.1 GCA_903911455.1 uncultured bacterium | reverse complement strand
GCATTATTTTTAAAATAGTAGTAAAATATAATTTAATTAATAAAATATGTATCATAACGTATACATACAACTTATATTCTCTTTATAAAAAAAGAAAGGCTGTCAAATTAATGACAGCCTTTCTTTTTTAATTATAAATAAGGATTAAAGCTTACGTTTTACTTCTATTTCTTCGTAACCTTCAACTATATCACCAACTTTAATGTCGTTGAAGTTATCAATATTCAAACCACATTCGTAGCCTGTAGATACTTCTTTAACATCATCTTTAAAACGTTTCAATGAACCTAAACGGCCTGTGTAAACAACAATACCATCACGAATTATCCTGATTTTAGTATTACGTGTTATCTTACCATCAAGAACCATACATCCTGCAATTGTTCCAACCTTTGTAATCTTGAATACTTCACGTATCTCAATATTACAAACAATTTTTTCTTCAATATCAGGAGCCAGCATACCTTCAATAGCAGCTTTCAGTTCGTTGATAGCATTATAAATAATAGAATACAATCTTACATCAATTTGTTCAGCTTCCGCAAGTTTACGTGCACTTAATGAAGGACGAACCTGAAACCCGATAACTATAGCATCAGAAGCTGAAGCTAAAAGGATATCAGACTCAGTAATCTGACCAACTGATTTGTGAATTACATTAACCTGTACTTCTTGTGTTGATAATTTTAATAATGAATCAGAAAGTGCTTCTACCGAACCATCAACATCACCCTTAACAATAATATTCAATTGTTTGAAGTCACCAATCGCAATACGACGACCAATTTCGTCTAGTGTAATATGTTTTTGTGTTCTGATACCTTGTTCACGTTGTAATTGGAGACGTTTGTTAGAAATATCCTTAGCTTCACGTTCATCTTCCATCACATTAAACTTATCACCTGCCTGCGGAGCACCATTCAAACCTAATAATAATACAGGTGCTGATGGGCCGGCAGATTTAATTGATACATTACGTTCGTTATACATTGCTTTAACTTTACCATATGTAGCTCCGGCTAAAATAACATCTCCTACATTAATGGTTCCATTTTGTACAAGTATTTTAGCAACATAACCTCTTCCTTTATCCAATGAAGATTCAATTACCGTACCTGTTGCTTTCTTTTTTGGATTTCCTTTAAGATCTAATAATTCGGCCTCTAATAATACTTTCTCTAACAAACGATCTACATTTAGTCCTTTCTTAGCAGAGATATCCTGACTTTGATATTTACCGCCCCAGTCTTCAACAAGAATATTCATGTTAGCTAATTCCTCTTTTATCTTTTCAGGATTAGCATTTGGTTTATCTATCTTATTTATAGCAAAAACAGTAGGAACTCCAGCAGCCTGAGCATGATTAATTGCTTCAATAGTCTGTGGCATTATTCTATCGTCACATGCTACAACGATAATTGCAACATCAGTGATTTTGGCTCCTCTGGCACGCATGGCTGTAAAAGCCTCATGACCCGGAGTATCTAAGAAAGTGATCTTTCTTCCATTCTCAAGTTTTACTTCATAAGCACCGATATGCTGGGTAATACCACCGGCTTCACCAGCAATAACATTTGCATTTCTAATATAGTCAAGTAATGAAGTCTTACCATGGTCAACATGCCCCATTACTGTAACAATTGGAGCTCTTTCAATAAGATCTTCAGGATTGTCTGCTTCTTCTGAATCAGTAATAGCTTCAAGAACTTCCACACTAACAAAATCAACTTTATAACCAAATTCATCAGCAACAATATTCAAGGCTTCAGCATCAAGACGTTGATTTATACTAACAAACATACCTAAGTTCATACATGTAGCAATTACACTTGTAACCGGTACATCCATCATGCTTGCAAGTTCGTTGGCAGTAACAAATTCTGTTACTTTAATAATTTTCTTGTCTTCTTCGTTCCTAATTTGATCTTCCTGATATTGCTGACTAACCTGTTGTCTCTTTTCTCTTCTATATTTTGAAGTTTTTGATTTTCCTGTTGGACTTAATCTGGCTAATGTTTCTTTAATCTGCTTTTCTATTTCATTATCATTAACCTCAGGTTTAATCGCTTTAATAACTTTAAACCTTCCTTTCTTTTCTTCTTTAACAAAAGGTTTTTTATGTTCTAATTTAGGAGGATGTGCATGTGGTGTATGTGGTTTATCAGTTGGTGGTTTCTGAACTTCTGTTTTATCTTTTAATCTTGGACGTTTCTTATCCTGTTTTTTTGGATCTGAAGAAGTAGCAACAGGTTGTTGTTTCTTAAGAACTGGTTTCTTTAAAACAGGGAGTTCAATTTTATTAATGATCTTTGGGCCTTCTAGTTTCTCATATTTAGTTTTCAAGAAATTAATTTGTTTAGGCTCCTGAGATGGATCTTTAACCTGATTTGGTGCTTCTGCTTCAACAGTAGTAATAATCTCTTCAACTTGAGGAGTGACTATATTTTCCTGTACTTTAATTTCCTCTGGTTTAACTAACTCTTTTTCTTTTTTAAATATTTTAGGAGAAAGTGCTTCTCTCTCTTTCTTATGTTTTTCTTTAAACTTAAGTTTTTCCTCTTTTGAAACTTTATCTGGCTTTGTCTTCTGGTTAAGTTTAGATAAATCAATTTTACCTATAACTTTTATCTTGTTTTCCTGATCCTCTTCTTCTATTTCTGGGATTTGTTCAGTTTCTGCAATTATTTCAGGCTCTTTCTCTATAACTTCTGGTTCTATTTGCTGAGGGACTTCTTTTGCTGTTTCAATAATTTCTGGTTTCGTATGCTCATTACTGATTTCAAGGGGGATAACTTTCTCAACTTCTTTTTCAACAACAGTTTCAGTAACTTCTGGTTCAATATGAATAAGTTTTTCTACAATTGGAATTACAACTTCTTCCTTTAATTCTTCTATTTTTGGAACTCCTTCAGTTTCTACCTGCTTTTCGACAGGAGCAAATGATGTAACATTTTTAATGAGTAACTCATTAATTTCAGGGTCAAAGTCTGAATCATTTTTCTTTTCTCTTTCAATATTCTCTAAAGATACAGTCCCTCTACCAGAATAATCTAAACCAATTTTCTGTGCAGTTTCCTTTACATTCTTTTCTGATTGAAACTCTTTAGCCAATAATTTGTACATAACCTCATCAATCTTAGAATTAGGATTGTTGTCGATTTTATGTCCTTTTTTAGCTAGATAATCAACTATTGTTGTTATTCCAATGTTAAACTCCCTAGCTACTTTATTCAACCTGATGTTTTTGTTTTCCTCTGCCATCATAAATTTAATTATTCATTGATATAGTCCCATATCTTAACTTTAAGTTTAATGAAGTTTACTCGAATTCTGTCTTTAGAATTCTTATTACTTCACTAATTGTTTCTTCTTCCAGGTCAGTTCTATTAACTAATTCTTCAATACTTAAGTCAAGAATACTTTTTGCTGTATCACAACCTATAGCTTTAAACTCATCAATGATCCATTGTTCTATTTCGTCATTGAATTCCTGAAGATCAACATCTTCATAATAGGTATCAGTATCTCTATATACATCAATTTCATATCCGGTTAATTTACCAGCTAATTTTATATTGTACCCACCTTTACCAATAGCAAGAGAAACCTGATCAGGTTTCATATATACTTCTGCTTTCTTATTTTTTTCATCTATTTTTATAGATGTTATTTTAGCAGGACTTAATGAGCGGGTAATATATAATTCTGGATTGCTGGTGTAATTTATAACATCTAAACTTTCGTATCTTAGTTCTCTAACTATACCACTAATACGAGAGCCTTTCATCCCAACACATGCACCTACAGGATCAATACGATCATCATATGATTCAACTGCCAATTTTGCTCTTTCTCCAGGTACTCTAACAATATTTTTAATTGTGATCAAACCATCAAATACTTCAGGTACTTCTGCTTCAAATAATCTTTCAAGGAAAACAGGTGAGGTTCTTGATAAAATAATATTTGGCATGTTGTTTTTAAGTTCTACCTTTAATACAATAGCTTTTACAGTATCGCCTTTTCTAAATAGATCATTTGGAATTTGCTCGCTTTTAGGAAGTATAAGTTCTATTTCTTCATCATCAAGTATAAGGATTTCTTTTTTCCAAACCTGATAAATCTCACCAGTTACTATTTCACCTATTTTTTCTGTATACTTCTTATAGATATTGTTCTTTTCGTATTCTTGTATTTTAGAAACAAGATTCATTTTGATTGCAAGGATCTCTCTTCTCCCAAAATCTAAAAGTTTTATTTCTTCCGAAACTTCTTCTCCTATTTCAAAATCAGGTTCTATTTTAATAGCTTCAGAGTAGGCTACCTGCGTATTGTCATCATCAACAGCGCCATCTTCAACTATTATTCTATTTCTCCAGATCTCAAGGTCACCTTTATCAATGTTTACAATAATATCGAAATTATCATCTGCGCCATACTTTCTTATAAGCATTGCTCTAAAAATATCTTCAATGATACGCATCATTGTTTCACGATCGATATTTTTAAATTCTTTAAATTCCGAAAAGGTATCTACTAAATTGATATTTTCCATTTACTATTATTTTTTAAATGAAATTACTATTTTTGCTTCTTTAATTTCAGCAAGTTCTATTTTATTAATTGGATTATCTGTATCTGTTTTCTTTTTCTTAGCTGGAATAACATTAAGTTCAATTTCTTTTTCGTTTACCGAAATTAATGTACCTGTTAGCTTAATATTACTATTCAACACAACCGCCAATGTTTTGCCAATATTCTTTTGATATTGTCGCAAACATTTAAATTCATGATCAAGACCGGCTGAAGAAACATCAAGATCATAATCTTCAACTTCTCTGTCAATTTTTGATTCTATAAATTTACTAAGTTCAACACAATCTTTTATCGTTACGCCACTATCACTATCAATAAATATTAGAATCTTATTACTTGCACTAATTTTAAGCTCTACAAGATACTTATCGCTACCTTCAAGCTGTTCTTCAATCAATGTATGTACTAATTCTTTCTGAATCACAATTGTATTTTTAATAAAAGAGGGGACATGTAGTCCCCTCAAAATCTTTTCACTACGTGATGTTCACACCATTAGCAACATCCCTAAATACGTTCCCCTCAAATCGTTTGCAAAGATATTAAAAATCTTTTAATTGAGCACTATAATAAACAAACTTTTTTTACAATGCCATTTTATTTGCAATATTAATAGGATATAATTTATCGCTAAGATTTGCTTAAAGAGTGCATGAAATTGCTAAAACATAATACATTCATTTAACAACTTATTGATTTCTTGGTTTTGTTTTAATCTAATTAGATTAATGGATTTGAGTAGTAAGTTTTATCTTAGTCGGATCCAATCCTTTTTCTTTTATTAGAAGTAGTATCTTTTCGTAAACACCATCTTGTAGTTGAGGTGTTCTTGATAATATCCAAAGATATTTTCTGTTAGGATGCGAAACTACTGCCCATGAATAGTCGTCAGCCAGACCAATAATCCAATAACTTCCTCTGAAAGGCCAGAAGAACTGTACTTTTAATTTAGTATTATTACTCCCTTTTACAATAAAAGCCTTTCCTTCTATCATTGATTCTTTGCCATTGACTCCTCCCTTTCGGCAACGGTTTATTACTTTTACATAATCTTTGTCAGTAATAATATATTCTGCGGTAGTGCAGTTGCATCCTTTCTCAAAAGTATTAGGATATAATGCTATCTCATACCAAAGTCCAGAGTATTTTTTTAAATCTACCTGAGCTACGGTTTCTAGTTTAGTGCCTGTTTTGCAACCTATCATTGTTAAAGATATTAATAATAATAAAAGTATTTTTTGTTTCATAATAAAGATTCATTGCTTATCATTAACTGAAACAACATTAACTCCTTATTGTTTTATAAATTTCTTAACTACTATTCCCATATCTGTATTTAATTTTATAATATAAACTCCTTTCGCGAAAGCGGAAACATCTATTGTAGTTATATTATTTATATAAGATGTATAAAGAGATTGCCCAAGAAGATTTACTATCTCTATATTTTGTTTGGTATTAGAGTTGGTTTCTATTGTTAGGTTATTTGAGGTTGGGTTGGGATAAATCTTTATTTGAGGCTTTTCATTTGTATTTATACCTAATGTCCCTTGTGGAATTACTGTAACAGATATTATTGAATTAGTTTCTTTTTGCAAAAAAGGAGTATCACAATGATTACTACTACTTCCAACTGAATCAGTAATTGAAAGACAAATAGTAACCCAACCTGAACTACTAAAAGTATGTGTTGGATATGCAACAGTATCATAAGTGCCATCACCCCAACTCCAAACATAATGCAATGGAGGTGTGCCTGAAGCATTATTCACAATAAAGTAATGATGTAAGATATTTGTATCAGCAACAACCAAAAATGATGCTGAACAAATAGGTGGAGTATATACTGCAACATAAAGAGAAGAAATAGTACCTGTTCCACATGAGTTAACTCCTTTTACTTTTATAGAATCTGAAGAAGCCGAAGAACTAAAATTAACTGTGATACTATTAGTAGTACTTGTTCCACTCGCACCATTTGGTAAGGTCCAAATATAAGAAGTTGCATTTGATATAGGAGGTATTGTATAAACTACTCCTGATTGACCCGGTGCTACTGTATCTGCACCACTTATTGTTCCTGCTATAGGAGGCGAACATAGAATTACATTTCTGCATACTTTGTCATTTATTATATTAGTATCACTTGCTATTTGCGTCCATGCACATATATTAAAAGAAGTACCAACTGGAGTTGTTAAGGAATTACTAAATGTATATAATACTGAATCACCACCAGCTAAAGTACCATACCAGTTACCATAAACTGCAGGCATAGCCCCGATCTGATAATATACAGGAATAGATGTTATGGTATCATTCCAAAAGTTTTTTATCCAAACCTTAATTGTAGCATTAGTATTAATAGGTAAAGTATCACTTAATAATTTTATTTGTGTAATACCTACATCAGGAGTGGATGTATTTTTATATACTGTTTTTGATGATATTGGCCCGTAACCACATGTATTATAACTTTGAGCTGTTATATAACCCGGCAAAGGGGAATTACTGAAATTAACATACATGCTATAACTATTTGTAACGTATGCGTTAGTAGCCCCACCTGTTACCGTCCATAAATAAGAAGAACCACTTGGGACTGTATATAATACATTTTGTTGTCCCGGATACACTGTATTTAATCCTGATATAGTACCGGTACTTAAAGGAAGCTTTTCAGGATGTAATTGTATATTGTTACTTGTATTCATACCACACATATTTGTCATAGTAAAAGGAATAGATATCCAATTCGCTGCATTAGTATCTACATATAAAGTACAACTTGTAGAAGTTGAATTTAGAACAGTCAATCCTGATTGAGTATAAAAGTTCCAGTTATAAGTCGTATATGGATTAGGGTTTATATTTAAATGTACGGTATAAGGCGAACAAAAAGTAGTAGTACCACTATAACTATAACTATTAGGATAAGTTAATACATTTATATGATACGGTGACGAAATTGGGCCATAACCATATGAATTATGTCCTCTAACAGTTAAATTGCCTGAATACGAATTTTGAGAAAAGTAAATAAATACTGTATCTCCTGTAATTGATCTTTTTAAACTTGCTCCATATCCGTTATAATTCCATTCATAAGCTGTACTATCATTGATAACTCCTGGTATAGGAGGGACATGATAAGCTTTAGTAACACCCGCACAAAAGAGTGTATCTCCTACTATTGAACCGGCAGCAGACAATGATAGTATATTAAAGTTAGCAACCAAATGCAAATTTGAGTAAGTACCAAAAGTATAAACAGTATCTCCTTGGTAAGAACTACTAGCAGGAACATTAATAGACCAATTTGCAAATGAATAACCAGGATTAGCAATAGCTTTAACTGTACAAGGATGATAAATAGTATATACACCATCTCCTGTTGTAGTACCTGCTCCTACAGGACTTACTGATGTAATTACAGTATCTTTATTGAAGAAATTTGCAAACGAATGTTTACATAATCCTTTATCTGTTCCTGCAAATACATTTGAACCACAAATAGCGATAGCATTTAAACTATCAAGCATACCATAATTTGTAAAAAGCCATGTATTCCCATTATCAGTTGACCTAAAAGCACCTCTAAAATATATTGCTGCATAAACTGTATCTCCTATTGCAGTCAATCCAGTTGTACGCCAATAACCTGGATATAATGCCGCATCTAAAACAATATTCCAATTGCTTCCATTATTTGATGTTAAAAACATTTTCCCAGAACCAGTACCAGCAATAATATTATTGCCACTAATAGTAAGTTTAGATATTGTAGTATCTGTCAATCCTGTATTTATTTGGCTCCAACTTAATCCATTGTTTGTTGATAAATAGACTCCTTTACCTGTTCCTGCAAAAATATTGCTCCCTTTAAATAATATAGCTGAAATATATGAATTAGTAAATCCAGAGTTAAAAATTGTCCAGCTTAATCCATTATTAGTTGAAACAAATATTTTGCCACTACCAGTACCAGCATACAAATTATTTCCATTCACTACTAATGAATATACATTTGTATCTGTTAAGCCTGTATTCGCAACATTCCAATTTGCACCATTATTAGTTGATAAACTTACCCCATTTGAAGAAATTGAATAAATATTAGTGCCTTTAAAAACAAAGTCGCCCAAATATTGACCTGAATAAATACTATCTACTAGAGTCCAGTTACTGCCATAATTTGTAGATAAATACACTCCGTGATTTGAATTAACAATAATTCTATTACTGTCAGCAGCTATAGATTCCACCCTAAAATAATAACCATTTAATCCAGTTACAGGTTGCCACTGTGCATTTGCAATATTTACTATAATGATTGCAATAATTAAAATGTAAATCTTTTTCATAATGTTTAATATTTATTCTTTAATAAATTTCTTTGCAACTATACCCTTATCAGTATCTTGTTTTAAAATATATATCCCTTTCGGGAAATGGGAAATATCAATTGTTGTTTTACTATTAATAATATAAGAGTTCATTGTTTGCCCATATTGATTTACTATTTCAAAAGTTTGTTTTGTGTTCGATTTTGTATCAATTGTAATGCTATTAGAAGATGGATTAGGGTAAATTGAAGTGTTATTAATTAAGTTGTTTGCTTTAAGCCAAGTACCACCTCCATCTGTTGTTTTTAGAATTTTACCCCAATAACTCGTAATATATCCAGTGTCTTGAGAAGTAAAATATACTGACGAAAAATAATTTTCATTGGTTAAAGTTTGAGAAACCCACGTTGTTCCACCATCATTAGTTCTTAGTATTACACCATAACAATAAGGATAATCTACATATCCTACAATAAAACCATGAGTAGCATCTGTAAAATAAACTGATTGTAAATTTATGGGTTCTAAATTATATAGTGTATCAAAATACATTGAGTCTGTATTTTGACTAATCCAATTACTTCCTCCATCAATTGTTTTATATATTTTACCATAATTACCCACAACATATCCTAAATTGTCATTAATAAAATAAGCGCTATTTAAAGGAGGTAAAGATGTATTAAGAATAGTCCAGTTAGTTCCACAATCAATAGATTTTAGTATTACTCCTCCTGTTCCTACTATATAACCAGTGTTTGTATCAGGAAAGAATACACTTGTAAAAATACCACCAGATGGAAATTCTTCCTTAGTCCATGTTGATCCACCATCATTTGTTGATAATATCAATGCTTTCCAATCATAAAAATAGAATGGACTTTCATCTATTCCAACTGCAAAACCTTTATTAGCATTTATAAAATAAATTGAATAGAAATTAAATTCTAAACTAATATCTACAGTATAAATCTGGGTCCATGTTAAAGCACCATCTGTTGTTTTATATATTGCTCCTAATAAATCAACTGCAAAGCCATTAATTGAGTCTAAAAAATAAACCGATTCTAAAGTCCTAAATGACACATCAGAAGGATTAGACCAAGTTAATCCTGCATCATTGGTTTTAATTATTATTCCACCAGAATATAATCTCTCTCCAACAGCATAACCAATATTTTTACTTGGGAAATAGATAGAATAATAACTATTAGTATCTGAATATATAGTATTCCATTGTGCATTAGCACTGCCAATTGTAAGAAAAACGATTAAAATAAGTATAAGCTTTTTCATAAATAAGATTGTTTTAAATTAATGATACAAAGATACAATATACTAGACGTAATTTTATTAAAAATGTTAGCATTTTAACACAAAAAATACAATTATTTTTTTAATGAATGATATTAGTGTTGATAAACAGGCTTTAACGGCAAGAGAAATAGGCTCAAAAATGTTAGGTAGCGTAAATTTATAGAGAATAATGGGCTAACATATTTATGGATCTTCATATCCATTTGAAGAAGGCTTAAATGGACTTGAAGAGCGTTAATATGAACTTGAAAGACGTTAATATGGACTTGAAAGACGTTAATATGGACTTGAAGAGCGTTAATATGGACATGAAAGACGCTAATATGGACTTGAAAGACGTTAATATGGAATTGAAAGAGGCTTATATGGACTTGAAGAGGGTTAATATGGACTTGAAGAGGGTTAAAATGGACTTGAAAAGGGTTAATATGGATTTTTATTAAAACAATCAAAATATTTAAGAAATAATAAGAGTGTTTTAATTAAAGTAGATAATTTCTTATCTTTGTAGCATCAATTACAACAGAATTCAATTTCGTTCGTTTAATAGCTTTAGAATTATAATTATGTTAATAAAAGAGATCACAGATCATATTGAATTACAAGCTCCATTATCTTTACAGGAATCTTATGATAATGCAGGTTTAATTATTGGAGATAAATCATCTGAAGCAAAAGGTGTATTAATTTGTATTGATATTACTGATGAAGTTTTAGAGGAAGCAATCAATAAAAAATGCAATCTGATTATCTCGCATCATCCATTAATTTTTAAAGGTATAAAGAAGATTAATGGTAAGAACTTTACTGAAAAGCTAATTATTAAAGCTATAAAGAATGATCTGGCTATATATGCAGCTCATACTAATCTTGACAATATTATTAAAGGTGTTAATAGTATTGTTGCTGATAAATTAGGATTAAAGAATATTACTATTTTATCTCCAAAAAAAGATCTTTTAAAAAAACTGGTTACATTTTGTCCATTGAGTCATGCGGATAATGTTAGACAATCATTGTTTAATAATGGCGCCGGAAACATTGGGAACTATGATAATTGTAGTTTTAATATAGAAGGTAAAGGAACTTTTAGGGCAAATGAAAATGCAAATCCTTTTGTAGGCGAAATTAATCAATTGCATTACGAAGAAGAAGTACGAATTGAAATCATCTTTTATACGTATCAGGAAACTAGAATTATTGAAGCTTTATTAAAATCTCATCCTTACGAAGAAGTAGCTTATGATATTTATTCACTACAAAATGAGTCAACTAATATTGGCAGTGGAATTATAGGAGAATTAGAAAATGAGGAAAGTATTGATGAATTTCTTTCAAAAATAAAAGACATCACAAAGGCAAAAGGTATTCGTCATTCAAAAATAATTAAAAATAAAATTAAAAAGATTGCGTTATGTGGAGGTTCAGGGAGTTTTTTAATTCATGACGCCATAGCTGCGAGTGCTGATATACTTATAACCGGAGATATTAAGTATCATGATTTTTTTGAAGCTGACAACAAGATAATATTGGCAGATATAGGGCATTATGAGAGCGAACAATTTACAAAAGAATTAATATATTCGTTACTTATCAAAAAATTTCCTAACTTTGCAGTTTTTATTTCAGATATAAATACGAATCCAATTTTTTACATATAATATTAATTTTATATAGCATGGCAAAGACAGATAAGGTTAGTTCTAAGGGGAAAACTGAAAAAGTTTTAAAAACCAGAACAAAATTAGCCGGTGTTGAAATTACAGATGAATTTATCCAATCAGATGATTCTGGCAAGGAACTTGAAGTAAGTATTGAGAAGAAATTAGTCGCTCTTTTCACTTTACAGCAAATAGATTCACAAATAAATAAAATACGCATTATTCGTGGAGAACTTCCTTTAGAAGTTCAGGATCTTGAAGATGAGATTGCTGGTTTGCAAACTCGTATCGACAATTATGTTCAGGAAATTAATAGTCTGGAAGATTCTATTAAAGAAAAACATAATTCTATTGTTGAATCAAAAGATTTAATCGAAAGATATACAACTCAGCGCGATAATGTTAAAAATAATCGTGAATATGATTCTTTAACTAAAGAAATTGAGTACCAAAATTTGGAAATCGAACTTAGTGAAAAAAGAATCAAAGAGTTTACTAATAGTCTTAACGAAAAGAAATCAGAGATAGAAGAAGCCCAGACAAAACTTACCGAACGTCAGGGCGATCTTGACATTAAGAAGGCTGAACTTGATGATATTATTGCTGAAACTAAAAAAGAAGAACAGGAATTAGTAAAAAGATCTCAGGAAAATCAAAAATTTATCGAAGATCGTTTATTGACTGCTTACCATCGTATCAGAAAGAATGCAAGAAACGGGCTTGCTGTGGTATCGGTCGAAAGAGATGCTTGTGGTGGTTGCTTTAACAAAATCCCTCCTCAACGTCAATTGGATATCCGTATGCATAAAAAAATCATTGTATGCGAATATTGTGGCAGGATCCTTGTTGATACGGCCATTGAAGAGGTTGTTAACAATTAATCACTTTATAAAATTCAGGGAGAGGGAATATTAATGTTCCCTCTTTTTTTATGTAATTTATATGGCAAAAAAAATCATCATAAGCATACTGTTTTTCTTTATACTACTCAATTCGTATGCTCATTTTGATTTCAATATTCAATGTCGCAAAGCTTACACACTTGCCATAAGTCTTAGGTTTAACGAAGCAAAAAATATCCTTAATTCTGAGAAAAAAACTAGTCCATCAAATGAGATTCCTTATTATATCGAAAATTATATTGATTTTCTTTCTATTATTATCAATCAGGATAAGAATGTATATAATAAACTGATAAATAACAAAGACGCACGGTTCAAACGTTTTGAAAAAGCTGATAAATCTTCACCCTATTATAATTATTGTCTTGCCGATCTCTATTTGCAGTGGGCAATAGTGCGATTTGCTTTTATTGAAGACTTTAGCAACTTTACTGAAGCTATAAAGGCTGGACTCGACATTAAAAAAGCTTATAATCTACTTGACGTAAACAATAAACAATTTCCTGATTTTATTCCAAATTTAAAAGGTTTGGGTTTGATGCATGCAATGATTGGTGCAACGCCTGATAACTATAAAAGCTTTATTGAATCAGCCGCCTTTAAGGGAACTATTAAACAAGGGGTTTCGGAACTTACTACTTTGATTGAGGCTACTTTAAAACAAGATAAATATGATTATCTGAAACCTGAAGCTTTATTTTTATTAACTTTTGTTCAGCTCAACCTTTCGGGGAATAAAAAAGAATCTTTAGCTTTAAAAAAATATTATCAAAACCCAAAATACTCAGAATTAATTAAAACAAACCCTTTGCTACGTTTTTCTTTAGCAAAAATATCTATCCAAAACGGACTTAACGACGACGCAATCAATTTGCTAACCAATTCTCCGAAAGAAAATCAATATTATCCGTTTTATTTAAATGATTATTTAACAGGCATTGCTAAAATGAATAGATTAGATAAAGATGCCTATCAGTATTTCTTTAATTTTATTGAAAAGAGTCCTTCTAAAAATTATATAAAGGCATCTTTTCAACATATTGCATGGTTTTATTTATTAAATAATGATGTTAAAAGATATAAAGATTACATGCAACGAGTTCTTAAAAGTGGAGAAAGTAATATTGAAATTGATAAGCTTGCCCAACGTGATGCCGAAAGTTCAGATATTCCAAATATAATACTATTAAAGGCAAGGCTTTTGTGTGATGGAGGATATTATCAGCAGGCATTAAGTCTTTTGCAGGATAATGCTAAAAAACTTAATCTAAAAACTAAGAAAGATTCATTGGAATTTTCGTATCGTTATGCCCGTATTTACCATGAGTGGGATAAGATTGACTATGCTTATTCTTTTTATGAACGAACTATACGTGAAGGTGCTAATCAGCCTTATTATTTTGCTGCAAATGCCTCGCTACAACTTGGCTTAATCTATGAGAATAAAAAAGAATATCGCACTGCCCGATTATATTACAATCGTTGTATAAGCTTAAATCCAAAAGAATATAAAGAAAGCATTCATCAAAAAGCTAAGGTAGGTTTAGCCAGGATTAAGGGATTTTAAATTAATTTCAACATACGCCTTTATTATAAATATAATAAAAAGTTTTAGTCATAACTTAATTTTGTATAACATCAATATCAGGCATTAAGACAATCTCCGTAGCAAAGACTTACCATATTCCTAATAAAAGTGAATATCAGTGGCGTAGAACCACCATTATCCTAAAAAAAGTCTTTCTCTGTGGCGTAGTCTCACTATAATCCTAAATAAAGTCTATCTCTGTAACGTATTCTCACTTTAATCCTAAAAAAAGTCTATTTCTGTAGCGAAGATTCTCCATAATCCTAAGAAAAGGGAGACTCTATAAGGGAGAATGACTTTTTTTCAAAATATGATGCTACTACGCCACGGAGATTGAATTATATTTATTTTAAAGAGGCAAAAGCTCTGTGAGGTTGACTTAAAACAAAAAATGAGGAAACTTACTCTATATTTTGGGCTGGAGATTTGTTTTTCGTTATAACTTTAAAGCTAAACATTAGAATTTCTTTATTAATCTCAATTAATAACTTTGGCCATTTTTTATTAATTAAGTTGTAATATTAAAAGAAATTTAAACTTTTCTACACATGAAAAATCTTTAATTAAATTCTTATCAATTCTATTTTTGATGCTCTAAATATTGAAGACTTTAGTATGTTAGTTTTAAAAACAGAATTTATAATCAGTAATATTTCAACATATTAAACGAAATACTTTATCAAAAAAACCTGACATTTTGGCACAAACTTAAAAATATTCTCTGGCTCTACGTGATAATTCTCTGGAGCAGATTTTTTAAAATGCACTTTTTTGTATCAAAATGATACAATTTCATGATAAATCTTTAGATTTTCTAGTTGCTTCTTTGCAGAAACCTGACAAAAT
>CAIWDQ010000640.1 GCA_903911455.1 uncultured bacterium | reverse complement strand
GCTCCGCAGCCAAAGCAGTTAAATGTGTTTGTCTCCGGGTAGATCTTCAGGCTTGGATCCTTATCATCATGGAAGGGACATTTCAGAAGGTGGTGCTTATCGGGGTGCAGGTCATAATGACTCAGGACTGTTTCTATGGAAAGGCGTTGTTTGATCTCGGAGATTTCTATGCTAAATATTTTTTATCCGCTAATATTTTGTACAAATGTATAATATCTATTTCAAAGTCAAAAATATTTATGATTTTTTTATTCCATTTATTAGCGGTATTTTTGCATAAACGTCTAATTAAAGCGGTTTTAGTACCATATATATTACAACAACATGGATAGCTTTGGTAAAAAACTAAGAGAATGCAGGGAAGCCAAAGAGCTTTCGCAAAGTGAGCTGGCAAGACAGCTTGACACACACCATTCCATTATAGGTAAATATGAACGGGATGAAGTAAAACCTTCTATCGACGTGGTAAAAAAGATTGCCGGATTGCTGGGAACAACCGTTGGTTACTTATTAAGCGAGACCGAGCAGGAAAACCTGTTGAAAGATCCTGCAATGCTTAAAAGATTGAATGATATTGAAAAGATGGACAGTGAAGATAAAAATCATATCTTGCATGTGCTTGATGGCTTTATTAAATCCGTGAAACTTAAAAATATTGCTGCCATGTAAAAGTAAAAACCCGGAATAATGCCGGGTTTCTGCTATTAGATAGTAACTAACTTACCTTATTTTTATTTCTTTTTGATCCTTTCGTTCCAATACTCTCTTATTTCAGATCTATTTCCCTTTTGAATATGGTTTTTATCTTTTTTGTTTTCGTAGTACCATGTTAAACCGTTATAAGAATATCTCACAGTGCATATTGAAGAATCCTTTGCATATTCATAATATTGAGAAAACTCATTTTTCAAGGGTTCAATAATCTTAGTAAGTATAATATGAATAGCAACTGTCTTATTAGTATCATTTATATTTTTTAGAAGTTCTTGTAACTTCCTTTCATCTTTTAAACTGACTAAACGATTGCCGATATCTTTTAAAGTTAAAAATGGTATGTAATTATTTGATATTTCAAAAGATGTCCAGTTTAATTGTCTGATATAAAATTCTAATGAATCGACAGATTTAACATCTTGTCCAATACCGAGCTTAAATAAGAACATAAAACCAATAGTTATAAAGTATTTCATCTTATTTAATATTATTTTGAACGCCTCCAACTACTATATTTCCATTGCGAAACGTTAAAGTTACAGTCCTTTTAACTCCGTTATATGTAACAGGAACTGTGGCAGTGACTACTCCTCCAGAACTTGATATAGTCGCTCCACTACTCGTTGTCCCATTAATCTTATTTTCAGTAGGTATAGCATAATTAAAATGGGCATCATTTGCAGTTTTATGATTAGCTTGCATTTCAAATCCTTCTTTGATTTCGTGTCCAAGAGCTCCTTGACCCGTTAAAAGGCCATTTGTGCCAAATTGTTGCATATCTCCTACATCAATAGTGTGCGTTCCCGGAGTAGCTGTCACACCTTTTCCCTGTCCATTGTCTCCAACAAATATTTTACTAGATATGGCATCATTCCCGTCAACTGCGCTGAATGAAACATCCGTTCCGTTGCTAATAACTTCATTTAGCATATCATAAGTAGCTTGCTGTTCAGGTGTCATCGTACCATCTTGTTTGGTAGCATCTAATACATATTTACCTGTGTTACTTTTCCCAAGTGTATAAAAACCTCCCATTCCAGTATTAGCAATATTTTCAAAAGTATTCACTGCTGAATTAGAACCACTAACAACTAAAGAATCTCCATTTATATCAATGAATTTTAAAGGATTATCATTGCAATAACTATATGGGCTCCAACGTCTGTATTTTTCAGCAAACATATCCTGGGTAGTGAAGCGGCCGATTTGGGCATCGTAAAACCTTGCCCCGTAGTCAAACCAATCCAGCGCCTCACTTGTCATCTTATCATCCTGCAATTCTTTCCCATTATACAGGTAATTGTTTT
>CAIWDQ010000639.1 GCA_903911455.1 uncultured bacterium | reverse complement strand
TTACTTGTTATAGGCATTTAATTCATAACTTTAATTTTATACACGGTCTTTGTTATGGATTTGAACTCCATTTCCCGAAATAAATAACAAAATTAAATATTATGATGATAAAACCATTTTTAAGATGTAATACTAAAACCTTTCCCACTATTACATCTATAAAGAAACTTTAATTAGTAAATTGCCTTTAATTGTATATCTTTGTTGATTAATTAAAATAAATCTAATGAGAAATGCAATCCTACTATTTGTGTTGGTTATAATAGGTTTAAATGGAAAATCACAAACAGAGATGAAACAAAAAAGCAACTTAGATTCAACTGAACTGGAAAAATTTCTGACAGTTAATCACAACTATATAAAGATACCGATTCTGAAAATTACATCAGGACACTTGCTTATTAAAGCTAAGTTAAATGGTGTTGAAGGTGATTTTATTTTAGATACAGGTTCGGGCGGAACTGTAATTGATATTTCTAAAGAAGACAAATTTAAAATAAAGATAGATACTTTGAATGATGAGGCTGTGGGTGCAGGTGGTTCGCTCAGTTTGCAACATTCAGTTAATAATACTTTTAAACTTGGTAAATTATTAAAGAAAGATTTTGAGATTTATGTAATGAATCTGGATAATGTTAACAATGCTTTAACTCTGATGGGGATGAACGTTGTAGATGGTGTAATTGGTGCTGACATATTGGTTGGAAATAAAGCAATTATTGATTACTCAAACCTTATTTTGTATTTGCAGTTGTAGAATCAGTACAATAAAAAACCTAACCCCGTACGAACGAGATTAGGTTTAAATATCTTCTTCCTAATAACTTAATAGCCTAAAGCCTAAAAGCCTTATTTAAGTTCTTTTCAACAACTCCAACACACCATTTATAAAAGTCAATGGATGAACAGGGTTTCCGGGAACATACAAATCTATCTTATATTTATTAAGAAAGCTACGGTTTAATGCAGGACTGTCGGCGAAAATACCTCCACTTATTGCATCGGTGCCTGCCAGAATAATAAGCTTAGGATCAGGAACAGCATCATAACAAATCTGTAATGGTTCAGCCATATTCTCAGTAATAGGCCCGGTAATCACAATACCATCCGCATGACGTGGAGAAGCAACAAACTCAATACCGAAACGCCCCATATCAAAGTTAACATTGCCGCACGCATTCAACTCCCACTCACAACTATTATCACCACCTGCCGACACTTGTCTTAGCTTAAGAGAGCCACCAAATATACTATATATTTCTTTTCTTATTAAATCAGGATTAAGAGTTATAGGGTCTACATCACCTTCTTTTATAATTAATCCTTGGCGGGAATTGGTTGATATCTTATAGTCTTTTGTGAAAGCTATTTTATTAGGGAACTTAAAAGCACATTCGCCACAGAAAGTACATTTACCTAAATCAATGCTTACTGGATTTGAAGCTATAGCAGCGGTTGGGCAAAGCTCAACAAGAGTATTTACATCCACAATCTCATTAGTAATTTCAGGTCTGCCTCTAAAAACTCCAGGCACCTCAACCTTAGTAACGTCAGGAATATATTGCTTGCCCTGGTGATAAAGTATTTTAATATTATTGATCATAGTATTCTTATTTTAAATATCGTGTCCGCAATAGCTAAGATTAAAACTCTTATTACAAACAGGGAAGTCGGAGATTTCATTGTTTCTAACGGCAAGCGCTAGAGCAAGCCAGTTGTGAACTGAAGGATCTTTTATTTTATAAACCATCAAATCACCCTTCTCATCAGTGATAGCACAATGACAAATCTCGCCTCTCCAGCCTTCGGTTAACGAAAGACAAAACGAATTAGGAGCAGGCAAAGATAAAGGCGCTCTTTCCTTCGTTTCTTCAGGAATATTCTGCAACATCTTTCTTATATATTCAATAGATTGTTCAATCTCGTTATTGCGGATTTGAGTCCTGGAATACACATCTCCATGTCGCTTGGTAATGGGTTCGTGCTTTAAATCTACATAATTATTATCAGGGTGCGAAGCACGAATATCTCTGTTAAGCCCCGAAGCTTTAGCAACCATACCCACTGTCCCGATAGCAGTTGCCTGCTCAAGATTAACAACACCAGTTTTCTCTAAACGGGCAAGAACACTAGGCAGTTCTTTAAAAACATTCCACATTTCTGAGTAATCTTTTTCGTAAGCATTCAGCGTATTCTCAAGTTGAGCAGCAAGTTCTTTAGTAAAATAAAAATGACTATGCCCAGCTCTTATCAGTCCTTTAGCCAAACGATTTCCACACCATATCTGAAAGAAATTAATCAAAGGAGTTCTTAATCTACCAAACACTGAACTCCCCAGTTGATAGGCAATATCAGTACTAATAGCACTTAAATCTCCGGTATGAATTGCAATACGCTCCAACTCTAAAGCAAGCGTTCGGGCAAACTGTATATCTTCATCAGCTTTATAATTACAAAGACTTTCCCATAGTTTTACAAAGGTAGAAGTATGCCCAACAACAGTATCTCCTGCAATAGATTCAGAAAGAGTAGTGCGTTGTAAAAGCTTAGTTTTATTTAAAAACAATTGTTCAATACCTCTATGTTGAAAACCTAACTGTATTTCTAGGTGAAGGATTTGTTCGCCATTACAAATAAAACGAAAATGTCCGGGCTCAATAACACCAGCATGAATTGGACCGACACCTACCTCATGCAGTTCTTCACTATCTATCTGATAAAAGGAATAATTATCAATAGTTGAGTTCTTATCATGACGATCATAAGCAAAACGAACAGGTTTTAACCAAGGGTGATCTGAGTACTTAATGCCGAAGTTCTCGTGGATTTCTCTTTCAAATATATGAAAAGATAAATGCTTTGCAGTGAAAGAAGGATATTCGGTTTCATCAACATTAATTTCGGAAGAAGAAAGAAGAATAGTACTATTTGAATCGTCAGCAATACAACAAATCAACTTCAATTTATTATGTAACTTATATGCAAAATAGTTTACACAATGCCTTGTACTTTCATCAATAAATGAAGTATTCAACGAAAGAAAATCTTCGTAATTCAAAACAGGTATATCCTTAAGAAGTACCGTCTGATTGTTATTTATTACAAGATAATTATCCATAATTAATGAGGTAAATTTGAGATAGCACTATTAATAAGAAGAACAAGTTCGTGAGGAGGATTTAACCCAATATATATAACCATTGTCAAAAGAACAAACTGACTTATAGATTCAACCGGACTAATTTTTTCAACATTCAAATCATTAAATCCTACAGGTTTTATAAACAACATCTTGAAGATATTTTTACCAAAAGCCCATATAATCATTGTAAGTAATATTAATATGATAACAAGCACATAGAAGTTACCGGATTCAAACAGCGATCTGAAGATTAAAAACTCACTGACAAACATACCTGAAGGTGGCATGGCTGTGACGATAAAGAAAGCATATAATAGAACCAATGCACCCGTTAGATTGTATTTGAAATAGTCGCCAAGTTCGTAAATCATTTTACTGTTATAGATTCTACTTACTTGCCCCATCTGGAAAAACAATGCAGGTTTAGCTAACGAATGTAAAATTAAATGAAGTATTGCAGCATAGCGTCCAATGCCTCCCGAAGCAAGTCCTATCATTATTAAACCCATGTGTTCAACACTTGAATAAGCAAACATACGCTTAAGATTCTTAACATGCAACATATAAACAGTAGCTACAAAAACGGAGAGTACTCCAGTTATAAGCATAATATTGTTTGCCCAGGCTAAAATAGAAGTAGCACTTATTATTTCATAGAATCTAAATATACCTATAAACCCAATGTTCATAAGAACACTTCCAAATAATGCGGCGGCAGGTGAAGGAGCTTTGTCTTTAGCATCAATACCGGCAGTATACATGGGTACTAAACCTGCTTTGGAAGTATATCCTGTAAAGATAAAAAGGAAAGCTAACTTAACCCAAAATACATTCATACCGGCAGCTTTACTAAATAATCCTTTATAGAATAAATCAGTTCCACCGGATTGTTGTACAGCTAAAGAAAGGAATAATATCCCTATAAATACTAAGGTAATACTAATAGAGCAAACAAAAATGTATTTCCAGGTTCCTTCCAATGAAAGGCTGTTTCGTCTGTGATAGATTAATGCGGAAGAACTTAAGGTTGTAAGTTCAACGAATATCCATGTGATTGCAATATGATTAGAAAGATAAGCTGCGCTTAAAGAAGTAAGCAATATAACCATTGCTGCAAAATAAATACCTCTATTATATGGTATCTCTTTTGTTGAATTGCAGAATATATGGCTATGATAAAAAGCAGGGATACAAACTATACTTAGAATAACCAAAAAGATAATCGCAAGCGAATCGGGTGTGAAATAAACCAGATCAGTTATGTTTTTATGATTGTATTCGTAGATTGTAAAGCCCCATTGCAAAATCATGAATAGTATGGTGAGCAGATAATTTACCTTTAAGTTTTTATTAAAAAATAAAAGGATACTTATTATAAATGCTGAAGTGAGATAATAGCCAATCATAGTTTTAGTCTTTAAGTTTGCTCAAATGTTCAACATCGCCTTCTTTCAAAACATCCCCAATCTTATTGACAAAAATTCCAAGAAGAAATACACTGGCGAAGATATCAAGTAGAATACCTATATTAACTAACATAGGCATTTCGTTGCCAACAGCCATTGACAGTACAAAAACTCCATTCTCAATTACAAGAAACCCCATAACATGAGTAATGATCTTTCTGCGGGAAACAATAATATATAATCCCGTAAACAATGCTGATAGAGCTACAACAAAGAATATTTTCTTAAGCTTTGGGTCATTAATAGTATTAGAAAGCAAGAATGAACCAAGAATAATAACAGTTATAATAACTACAGAAAGAAAATCAGGGAGAAAAGGTTCAGCTTCACGTGTTATCTTGTTCTTCTTAATAATATAATTAAGAAAATATGGGATAACTATAGTTTTAAAAACAATTGTTTCCAATAAAATCAAAACAAGATTCAACCAATTGATTTCAATAAGTTCGATAAAAGCAACGCCAAAAAGGATTATTCCCTGAAAACTTATTACAGCAATATAGCTTTTAAGTCGGTTAGCAACGCCCAAATAAATAAGGCTTATTGTAAATATTATTAATAGAATATTAGTCATGATAAAGTTTATTTATTAAGCAATTTTACCTAATACTAACAACACTCCCAAAAAGATTAAAAGAGATATTGAAGTAAGCATGAATATATACTGAGGATTATGGTTCATTCTGAATCTGGCCATAAATGATTCTAGTATACCAACTATAACAGCAAATAGTAATTGAACTCCTATAAAGATTGGTATAGAAAAATACCATTCGTAACTGGGAGTAAGGAAGAAATTAGCGATTAAACCACCATACATTGCAAACTTTAGGTTAGTACCATAAAGTATAAGTCCTAAATCAAAACCACTGTTGTCAAGAATCATCACTTCATGAACCATCGTTAATTCTAAATGTGTTTTAGGATCATCAATAGGCATACGACTATTTTCTATTAGAGCAATAATCACTAACACAAAAGCAGCAAGTGCACCTATTGCATACGAAATATAAGTACCAAAATGAAGCGTACTAAAGATCTCGTGAAAAGAAGTATAACCTGTTAGTAAAGCAAAAGAACTCATTAGAATGAAAAAGGCAGGCTCGGCTAATAAAGAATATAAAGCTTCGCGACTTGCACCCATACCTGAGAAACTACTGCCTGTATCTAAAGCTGAAACGATCATAAAAAACTTTCCAAGTGCAAGAACATAGGCAAAGAATATAAAATCTCCTTTAAAAGAGATAATACCCTGATGCCCGCCTAATGGAATCATTAAGATAGCCATAAGTATTGAAGCAAAGTAAATGCTTGGTGCAATTTGAAAAACAAAGCTGCTGGTATTACTATACACTGCACCTTTTTTAAACAAACGCCAAATATCTTTAAGTGGCTGAAATATCCCAGGACCTTTTCTACCCGAAAGTATACTTTTTGTCCTTATGATAATGCCTGTAAAAAACAAGCTTGCAATTATTATTAATAGTAGACTTAACATATTATTCTAGATTTGCTTTATCAATTCAATAACATAAAAAATAGCACCGACCAATACAGGTAAAGTAATGATCAGAAAAATAAAAATCATTCCATAGAGAATATAAAACTGTGCTTTCCCATTTTGCAAGAACTTAAATTTTCCCAGGAAGCCTTTCAGATACATTAATGGAGTATCAATTAATACTGCCTCTAATTTATCATAAGGGTGGGTTTCTGAATGAATTTGTTTAGGGAAGACACCTTCAATCTTATTTTCTTTTTTATTCATCTGCAATATTGGACTTATCAACTTACGGAATGGTCTTACAAATGAATTAGCAGTGTATTGTAATTTCGGCGATTCAGTTTTATAACCACAACCCCAAGTAGGAGAAACACTAACTATTGCTGGTTTTGTCACTAACTTCTTAATCCAAAGAATCATTAAGCTTAATAATATTAAAGTAATTGCTCCAATACCCACAAATTGGAATGTCTGGATATATTCAATTGGCTGAGTTAAGATACTGTTTTTGCCTGTAAACAGTAATGCAGGCTTTGAAACTAAAAAGACAACAAACTGAGGCAAGACACCTATTAAGAGAATAAATAATACTATAATATATTTTGGAAATAGCATTAATGGTTTTGCTTCTTTTATATTTTCAGGTAAATGATGACGCTCGTTACCAAGGAATATAATTCCAAATGCTTTGGTAAAACAAAGCATCGCCAGCCCTCCAATTATTACTAATCCAAGTATGGCAGTTATAAAGAAAATTGTTGAAGATATTTGTCCACTTAAAACGCCTTTAAATAAGCCTGAATAGATTAGAAATTCAGAAATAAAACCGTTAAACGGCGGTAAACCACATATTGCTAAAGCAGCTATTAGAAATAATATTGTTGTTTGTGGCATCTTCTTAATTAATCCACCAAGTCTTTCTATATTTAAAGTATGAGTAGCCTGATATATTGTTCCTGCACAGTAAAACAAAAGAGATTTGAACAATGAATGATTAAGAGTATGAAGCATTGCACCTCCAAAGCCAGCAAACGAAAGATAGAAATTATTTAAGCCTAAACCAATACATCCAAGTCCTATTCCTATTCCAATTATACCTATATTTTCAATGCTGTGATAAGCCAGTAATTTCTTAATATTATGCTGAACAATAGCTAGGATAACTCCATATATTCCGGTTATGACAGAGATTACAAGTATAAAATATCCCATCGCCATATAGTCTCCTTTAATCAACAATAATATTCTTAAGATTCCATATATTCCGAGTTTAATTATTACGCCCGACATTACTCCTGAAACATGTGCCGGTGCTGTAGGGTGTGCATAAGGAAGCCACGTATGGAAAGGGACGAATCCTGCTTTGATTGCAAAAGCCACAAAGAAACACAAAAAGAGTAGAAAGCTAACTGCAGGACTAACAGTTGATGTATATGTTGTAATTGCATTGAAATCAAAAGAACCTGTAAAGGAATTTACCCATATAAACCCCATTGTCATAAACATAATGGAAATATGAGACTGTATTAAATAATTTATTCCAGCCTTTAAAGTATCAATTTTATGGTGTTCAAAAATAATTAACAGGAATGATGTTATTGCCATAAGTTCCCATACACATAGTAAAGCAAAAGAGTTTTGCACAATATAAATACTAATCATTGCAAAATGATTGAGAATATAGCTTGCAAAATGCATCGTAAGATTTGAGGATTGATTCTTATATGCTTTCATATATTGACTTCCATATAATATGCCTGTCAAAACAGTAATATCCATAAGTAAAATAAACCAAGCTGAAAGAGGATCAACTCTTAAGGGGATATTCACAAAAACTGTACCTCCATAAAAGCTTTGTTCAAATGAAGAACCAATTAGTGCGGGTATGGCTATAAAAGAACTAAGTATTACATTAATAATAACAGCAAATAATGCCACATAAGCTTTCTTACTTTCTTTTACCAATGTAAGTAAAAGTGTAGAAAGGATAGTAACTATTATTATGCAGATTATTATACTCATTTTTTATATAAGATTTAATAATGTGGCTGCAATTATCATAACAATAAAGAAGAAACCATAAAGTATATACCTTTGGATTCTACCATTGTGTATAAACATGAAATAATTCATGAAAGAGAAGATACGATTATTGATTCGGGTTATAAAATTGTCTTCAAAGAATTCATCATAATGCGAAATGAATACTCTTTGAGTTGGAAAAATAGTGTTTTTTTCTATTTCTTTATAGTTCTTTTTTTCTTTTAAAATAAAACTAAAAAGCTTAGCTAAGCTTTTTGAAAAAGATTTAGAAGTATATTGCATCTTAGTGTTTGGGGCTACATAGCTACATCCCCATGTTGGTTGAAATACTGAAGCTTTGGTTACTGTAACTCTTGAACGAACAAAATAAATAAGAACAATTAGTAGTATCAATCCTAATGATACTCTTCCAATAATTGCTATCACAGGACTTATCGTAAGCAAGTTCTCTGAAATTGTTGTTGCTCCACATAAGTTACTTGAAATAGTCAATGCAGGATTAAAAACAATGTTGGGGAAGATACCTATTGCCAATATTACTAATAGAATTAAATACATTGGCACACGCATTAATAATGAAACTTCTTTAGGTTCTTCATGGAGTTGAGTTCGGGGAGAACCAAGAAAAATAGTTCCGAAAGATTTAGTAAATGTTAGTATTGATATGCCTCCTACTAATGCCAATCCTGCTACAAATAATATCATTACAGTACTAAACTGTACATTTTGTGTTTTTATTCCTTCAATAAGGCCTGAGTAAATAAGAAACTCCGATATAAATCCATTAAAAGGTGGAAGTCCACCTATTGCAAGTGCTCCACATAAAAATAAGAATCCTGTTGCAGGCATCTTTTTAATTAAACCTCCCAGCACTTCCATATCACGTGTATGAGTTTGTTGATATATATTTCCGGCCGAATAGAACAGTAATGATTTATATAGCGAATGGTTTAGAGTATGCAGCAAAGCACCTGTAAATCCAATCAGCATCATATACTGATTATTTATCCCTTTACCAATAATACCAATTCCAATACCCATCCCAATGATACCAATGTTTTCTATAGTACAATACGCAAGCATACGTTTAAAATCGCGGTGAACTGAAGCATTGAGGATACCATAAAAGGCAGTCAGTACTGATAATATAAGTATTGTTTTTCCTATTAGAATTAATTCAGTATTCAGATAAAAAACAACACGAAGAATGCCATAGATCCCCATCTTAACTATTACGCCCGACATAACTCCCGAAACATGCGAAGGAGCTGCAGGATGTGCATGAGGTAACCAGGTATGTAAGGGAATAAAACCTGCTTTAATTCCAAATCCAATAAAGAATATTAAGAAAAGCCATACAGGATAATGATGGCTGAAGAAATTTGCAATACTAGCAAAGTCAAACGATCCTTCTGAGAAATAAACCCAGATAAAGGCGACACTTATCAACACTACTCCAATATGCATCTGAACAAGATAATTGATACCGGCTTTAATGGTATCTGATTTCGAATGTTCAAAGATTACTAATAGAAGTGAAGAAATGGACATTAGTTCCCATGCTATTAAAAAAGCCAGACTATTTTGAAGCACACAAACTGAAAGCATTGAGAGATGAAAGATAATATAAGAAATCCAATGGAGAGATGTATTTGCTTTCTGGCTTTCGTACGATTTCATATAACCTATGCCATATAAAGCGCCTGTTACGCAAGTAAAGTTTACAATTAAAATAAACCAGGACGAAAGAGCATCAATACGAACAGGTATATTACCAAATATACTTCCACCATAAAAGAGCTCTTCAGTTTTGATACCTGAGAGTGCCTTTAAGGCTAAAATAGAAGTTGCTATAGCGATAATAAGTACTGTAGTAAAAGCTAATAACGATTTTAATCTTACAGGAATTAAAGGTATTGTTATAAATGAGACTACAGTTAATATTAATCCTACTAAAATAATTACACCTATGTTCATTGTGATAAATTGAAGGTGCAAAGTTAGTCTTTTTTTACCACATCATTTATTTTAATGAAAGGTTTTGATGCTTATATATTAATAAGTAGTATTAATTGCGGTTTAATACTCTATAATACTTCCAATTAAATATGATTCTTATTCACCTCCTACATATTTCAACGCTTTTTTAATCCCTGCCCTATTGAAGTATAGATTGTTTCCTCTGTTGTCATAAGTTTAAAACTATTATTCTCCGTTATAAGCTTGATTCATCTTAGCAATATCCATCTTAAACATCTTAAACATAGCTGTTGAAACTCTGCTTCTTTTTATTGGATCTTTGTCGGTTAAATAGGTATTAAGTAAGGTAGGAGTTACTTGCCACGATACACCAAATTTATCTTTCAACCAGCCACAAGGACCTTCTTCTCCGTCTTCGGTTAATTTGTACCAGTAATGGTCTATCTCTTCCTGAGTATCACAATAGATTACTATTGATACTGCCTCGTTAAATTTAAAGATAGGACCTCCATTTAATGCAATAAAATTAAATTTATTTAATCTAAAATTCATTGCCATTACGGTACCTTCGGGCATGCCATGATGTTCGAAACCTTCTTTACCGAATCTGCTTGTATCTCCTATTTCGGAATCTTTAAATATAGATGTATAAAAATTTACTGCTTCTTCGGCACGATTATCATACCATAAACAGATAGCCATTTCTTCTTTTTTCATAGTTGTATTATTCATCTTCCGCAAAGGTTAAAATATAATTATTGATATCAAGGATAGAGAACTCGGTAGCTCCATAGAATGTTGTTTCAAGATCTTTGATAACATTTACTTTGTCTTTAATACGTTCGTGAAAATCTCTTACCCCTTTTATCTGGATATACAACATTAACGAACCACCATCCATACGACTAACTGCAGGCAACTCTTCTCCCAAACTTTCGAAAGTTTGAAACATAAAAGTTATTTGACCACAAGTCATCATAGCAAATATTAAATCGCCGGTTTCGGGTACTGTTGCTACTACATCAAAGCCAAGTTGTTTGTAATATTCTATTGTTTTATTAATATCTTTTACATAAATGTTAGGTGAAATTGAATCCATATGTTTATAGTTTAATTG